>NZ_JBWJVK010000003.1:0-146147 GCF_056428945.1 Flavobacterium sp. GNP010
GCGACAACCAGCTTGGAAGGCTGGAGCTCTACCAACTGAGCTACTTTCGCATTACAATAAAAAAAAATCTTAAAATAAGACTTAGAGCGAAAGACGAGGCTCGAACTCGCGACAACCAGCTTGGAAGGCTGGAGCTCTACCAACTGAGCTACTTTCGCATTACTACGGTGCAAATATACTTAATAAGTTTCCTTTGATGCAAGCTTTTTTTTTAAAAAGTCTAAAACTTCAGTGCTCGACATCGCTCTATTGCGAGGATTCAAATCCTAAATAATTTAATATGAAAATATTATACCATTTAAATCAAACCAAAATATTTTAAAAAAAAATTAAAAACAACTCAAAAACACTTGATTAAAAATCATTTTGTAATATAAATGGTCTTTTATAAACTGCTAAACGCATTAAAAAACCAAAATCTTGATTCCTATTTTTGTTTTTACGTTAAGAAATGGACTCTGCTCTAAATTTAGATACTCTGGAAGGATGATAAATAAAGAAACACGATTTATCTTTTATTACGCTAATAATCTCTTTAGACAACTCAACGGGAACAGCAGGACAGCCTTGACTTCTTCCTAATCTATTGTTGTTTCTAATGAATGAATTCGACACATAATCTGCAGCATGCATTACCACGCCTCTTGCGCGTGCATTGTCATTCACTCCCTTTTCTAATCCATCTAATTTTAGAGACATTCCATGTTTGCCATTATAAATTTCGCCTGTGGCATAAAAGCCCAAACTACTTTTATAGGACTCTGCAGCATTTGAAAAATTAGAAGCAAACTCATCTCCAGTGTTTCTACCATGTGCAACAAGTGAATGAAATAATATATCGCCTGTAGCAAGATTAATAACCCAGAGTCTTTTGGAACTAGACGACAAGCTAAAATCAACTAAAGTTAAAATATCTTTCTTGATCAATCCTTTGTCTTTTAAAGAATAATATCCTTTTAAAGCTTCTGAAAAACTTTCTAGTTTTGGCAAATCAAATTTATCTGAATGTAAAGAGCTATATGCTACACTTATTTTACCCTCTACACTTGTTTTCAGTGTTTTAGTATAAACGATAGGTTTAGGATTTGTAGGCTCAATTAAATTTGTTTTATTGAAAGAAAAAGAGAACAGAAAAAACAAAACAGCAGGAAATAAGTTATAAATCATTGACTTTCTTTAGGTTATTGGTGAAATTTGGGATTGCAAACCTACGGATAATAGTATTGAAAAAACAATAATTATGAAAACTTTAATTTTAATTTGACAAATTAAATTAAAAAAACATCTAAAGACCGATGGTGAAATGACAATATGTACTACTTTTAGTATTTATTATAAATAAACAGTACTAGTTCATGCCAAAGCTTATTTATGTTACCTTGTTTTTTTTAATAATTTGCGGGACCAATACTTTTGGTCAAAAAAAAATACTTCAAGCTCAACGCAGTACTTCAACTATAAGCATCGACGGAAAAATAAATGAAGACATCTGGAAAACAGCGTCAGTAGCGACTGATTTTGTGATGTTTGAACCCGACAATGGGAAACCCATACCCAACGATAAAAAAACTGAAGTTAAAATAGTGTATGACAACAATGCCATTTACATCTCGGCATTGCTGTATGACAACGAACCAGATAAAATTCAAAAAGAAGTAACCAATAGAGATGTTTTTGGAGTATCAGATCACTTTTCGGTTTACATCAATGGGTTTAATGATGGCCAACAAGACTTTCGTTTTTTTGTAAGTGCAGCAGGAGTGCAAATGGATTGTTTAGCCACCGAGGATTATGAAGATTTTAGTTGGGATGCCATTTGGGACAGTGAAGTTGCACTAACAGAGTTTGGCTGGGTGGTTGAAATGAAAATCCCATATGCGGCTTTACGATTTTCAAAATCCGAGAAACAAACTTGGGGTTTAAACTTTATGCGGGAGATTAAACGCAATGTTCAAAAATATACTTGGAACCGGATTGATACTAAAATTGGAGCGGTGATTCCGCAGGCTGGTATTCTTGAAGGAATTGAAAATATACAAACCCCCACCCGACTTTTTATAATTCCATATACTTCAGCCTATTATCAAGAAAGCGGTATTGGCTCTGACCGAACTTTTAAGGCGGGACTAGACATTAAATACGGCCTTAACGACTCCTTTACCTTAGATGCTATTTTAGTACCTGATTTTGGACAAACAAAATTTGACAATGCCATTTTAAATCTCTTACCTTTTGAACAAAGATTTGAGGAAAACAGACCTTTTTTTACCGAAGGAACTGATTTATTCAGTAAAGGCGGACTATTTTATTCTCGACGAATTGGTGGAAGTCCAATTGTAGAAAAAGATAATCTTGAAGCGCAATTATCTCCAAACCAAGAAATAATCGATTTTCCAAGCACTGTAGATGTTATTAATGCTATAAAAATATCTGGCCGAACTGCGAAAGGCCTTGGAATTGGTTTTTTGAATGCTGTTAGTGAAAAAACATTCGCCACCATTTTTGATACAACCACAAAAACTACATCAAAATCAGTTGTACAATCCTTGACTAACTATAACATGTTGGTTCTTGATCAACGCTTCAACCAAAACTCATCAGTAACTTTTGTTAATGCAAATACTACTCGGAACGGAGATTTTAGAGACGCCAATGTTTCGGCGTTGTTGTTTGACTTAAATACAAAAGCGAATACTTATAATTTATATGGCAACTTTAAATACAATGCTATAAATACTGTTGAAGATTATAATGGTTTTAAAACTGAAATAGGACTTGAAAAAACCAGTGGAAAGTATAGGTACGGATTTTCGGGAAAATATGTTTCTAAAAACTACGATTTAAATGATTTAGGAATCAGCTTTTATTCTAATTATCACAATGCGTATGGACACGCGAGTTACAGAATAGTGAATCCTACCAAAGTTTTCAATACATTTAGAATAAATGAATACATCAATTTTGAATGGGATAACACCACAAAAAAACTACAAACAGGAGCTTTTGGTACAGAGCTTCGCGCAACAACCTTGAAAAATGATGCTGTGGAATTGATATTTGAACTTTCACCACTCCCAACTTTTGATTTTTATGAACCTCGTGAATTTGGTCGATATGTTTTCATTCCTGAAAGAATTATTACCGTAGTAAATTTTTCCACCAATGACAATAATCCTTTCACGATGGTGGTGCAGCCCACATTTACGGCTTTTAATGAAAAAGGCAGAAACTCATATGGTTTTTATTTAGGTCCAAAATACCGTTTCAACGATAAATTCTCCTTGGCTTATTCTACAGAATATACTAAAATCAATAATGATCGAGGTTGGGTTGGCTTTGATGATGCTTCTGAAATAATATTTGCAGAACGCAATCGAGAAATTCTGCAAAACGATCTTACCGGAAAATATTCCTTAAACAACAAAATGACTCTCAACCTAACCGCTAGGTATTACTGGTCTTATTCTAAAAACCATGAATTCTTTACTTTGCAAAATAGCGGTTATTTAGTCCCAAATACTGCATATACCTTAAACAAAGACCGAAATTTCAATTCCTGGAACTTCGATTTATCCTATTCTTGGTGGTTTGCGCCAGGAAGTGAAATATCTATTTTATATCGTAATTATGGGTTGGAACGAGCCAACATAGTTGAAAAAGAGCTATCAAGAAATCTAAAAAATATTTTTAACAGTGACATTACCTCGGTACTTTCTGTGAGTGTACGTTATTTTATAGATTACAACACCATAAAAAATAAATTCTAATTTTCCTGTCTAAACTGTAACATTCACTTAAAAAGGAAGTCTATTAAGGCAAACTATGCAGTGAAATGGTGTTTTACCCATGAAACTATTTTGGTTTTAAATATAGCATCAATCACCAATCAATCGTTTCATGAAAAATCTATTCATTCTTTGCGCACTCTTTTTTTCCCTATTTGGCTACAGCCAAAAAAAAACTTTGCAGACCAAATTCATTACAGATAAAATAGAAATTGACGGAAAGTTAGACGAAAGCATTTGGAAGTCAGCAGCTATTGCCTCTGATTTTATAACACTTGAACCTGATAACGGCAAGCCAATTCCAGAAAATAGAAAAACCGAAGTTAAGGTACTTTATGACAATGATGCGATTTACATAGGTGCTTTGCTACGCGATGAAAATCCCGAAAAAATATTAAAAGAGATTACACAACGAGATAATTTTGGGACATCAGATGTTTTTGGAGTATTCATCAATGGGTTTAACGATGGTCAGCAAGACTTTCAATTTTTTGTAAACGCAGCAGATGGTCAGGCAGATTGCATAACTACAGATACGAATGGAGAAGATTATTCCTGGGATGCGGTCTGGAAAAGTAAAGCTATAATAACTGCTGAAGGATGGGTTATTGAAATGCGAATCCCTTATGCGGCATTGCGTTTTTCAGCAGAAAATAAACAAACATGGGGACTTAATTTTTTTAGAGAAATAAGACGCGACCGTTTTAAATATACTTGGAATTTCATAGACTCTAAACTAGGTACTTTTACACAGCAAACCGGAATTCTTCAAGGTATTGAAAATATAAAACCACCTACCCGACTTTTTCTTTTACCCTATTCTTCTTTTTATGTCAATGCAAATGCACAACAAAAAACATACGGAACACTTAAAGGCGGATTGGATTTAAAGTATGGAATAAACGACGCTTTTACGCTGGATATGATTCTAATTCCTGATTTTGGGCAAACCAAATACGATGATCAAATCCTGAATTTAGGTCCATTCGAACAACAATTTAATGAAAATAGACCTTTTTTTACAGAAGGAACTGATTTGTTTAGTAAAGGAAACTTAGTGTATTCAAGAAGAATCGGTGGAAATCCAAGTAAATATCCAACGGTGCAAACCAACGAGGAAATTATAGATAATCCTGCAAGCGTAAACTTGATCAACGCTTTTAAAATATCTGGGAGAACTAAAAATGGTTTGGGAGTGGGAATTTTGAATGCTGTTACCGAAAAAACGAGTGCAACCATCCAAAATAAAATTACAAAAGATACCAGAAACGAGCTTGTAGAACCCTTGGCAAATTACAATGTTTTAGTGCTCGATCAGCGCTTTCGCAAAAACTCCTCTGTTTCATTTGTAAATACGAATGTAACGCGAAACGGAAATTTTAGAGATGGAAATGTCACAGCATTAGTTTGGGATTTGAATACCAAGAAAAACACCTATAATCTTGCTGGCGATTTTAAATACAGTTACATCAATGCAATAGAAGATAAAAAAGGGATTAATTCCCAACTGAATTTTTCAGAAACCAGCGGGAAATATCGTTATGGAATTGGCGCTGATATCATGACCAAAGACTTTGACAACAACGATTTAGGAATTAACTTCGAAACAAATTATTACAGTTTGTATGGAAATGCAAGTTACAGAATTTTAAATCCTACCAAATATTTCAACTCCTTTAGCGCACGAATCAATGGTTATTCTCAATTTCAAAAAGAATCAGGAAAGATACAATCGAACAATATCAATTTTCAAATAAATTCTAACAACAAAAAAAATCATTATTTTGGCGTAGGTTTCGATGCAAATGTGGTAGAAGCTTATGACTATTATGAGCCTAGAGCAGCAAATAGATTTGTTATTAGGCCTACAAAAATTGGAGGATTCATCTACGTTTCGACCAATTACAACAATCCTTTTGCCTTTGATTTTAACCCATCTTATGCGGTTTTTAATGAAGCTGGACGAAATTCCTACGGTTTTTCAGTTGGTCCAAGATACCGTTTTAGCGATAAATTATCATTAAGTTACAACTTCAATTTTTTTAGACAAAACAATAATAAAGGATACATTGACAGTATCAATGAAGATATGAATGCGGCAACGCCCAATACGATTATTTTTGCAAATAGAAATGTTATCACCTACTCTAATACACTCTCTGGCAAATATGCACTCAACAGCCAGATGACCTTTAATATTGCGTTACGTCATTACTGGTCATATGCCGAAAATAAAAATTCGTTATCGCTAGAACAAAACGGAAGGCTAGCTGATTTTGCAGGTTATGACGTAAATAAAAACTCGAGTTTTTATTCTTGGAATGCAGATTTGTCCTATACTTGGTGGTTTGCTCCTGGCAGTCAGGTTTCTGTTTTATATCGAAATAATGCAGGTGCGTTCGAGAGAAATATTAATAAAGATTTTAGGGATAATGTCACTAATTTACTAACCAATGAAACTTTAAGTCACGTTTTCTCAATAAGTGTGCGTTATTTTATTGATTACAATCAGGTTAAAAATAAATTCTAAATGCATTAATTAAAAAAAAACTATCCTTCCATAACACAATCTTCATTTTAATCTAACATTGAGCCTAAATACACAATAGTACTTTCTATTGCTTCGAACTTTTTTATAAATACTTTATCTTTGTTTAAAACATACAGTAATGAACAAAAAAGTAATTCTAATGATTTTAGACGGTTGGGGAAAATCTCCTGATCCTAAAGTTTCAGCGATTGATAATGCTAATGTCCCATTTATAAATAGTTTATATCGCAATTTTCCAAGTGCACAACTACGAACAGATGGTTTAAATGTGGGTCTGCCTGATGGCCAAATGGGGAACAGTGAAGTTGGACATATGAATCTTGGCGCTGGCCGCATTGTGTATCAAGATTTAGCTAAAATTAACCTTGCAGTAGCACACGACACTTTAGCCAAAGAACAAGTTTTAGTAGATGCTTTTACGTATGCCAAAATAAACAACAAAAAACTACATTTTTTAGGTTTAGTTTCTGATGGCGGTGTACACTCCCACACCTCCCATTTGCGCGGATTGATTGATGCTACACAACAATATGGCTTGCAAAAAGTTTTTGTTCACGCATTTACTGATGGTCGTGACGTAGATCCTAAATCAGGAAAACATTACATTCAAGATTTACAAGATTATATCGCAAACACTACCGTAAAACTCGCTTCGATCGTAGGACGTTATTACGCTATGGATCGAGACAGACGCTGGGAACGAATAAAACTCGCTTATGATTTATTAGTCAATGGAATAGGAACTCATACTACAAATGCCGTTGCTTCCATGGAAGAAAGTTATGAAGTAAATGTAACCGACGAATTTATTCACCCAACAGTGATGGTCGATGAAAATAATATACCACTAGCACAAATTGAAGAGGATGATGTAGTTATTTTCTTTAACTTCAGAACCGACCGAGGACGAGAATTAACGGAAGTTTTAACGCAAATGGATTGTCATGAACAAAATATGCACAAACTCAATTTGTATTATGTCACGCTTACCAACTATGACGAAACGTACCAAAATATAAAGGTCGTTTACAATAAAGATAATATTACGGAAACGCTAGGTGAAGTCCTGGAGAAAGCGGGTAAAAAGCAAATTCGTATTGCGGAGACAGAGAAATATCCGCATGTTACTTTCTTCTTTTCTGGAGGTAGAGAGCAGCCATTTATTGGCGAAAGCCGCATCTTGAAAAATTCTCCAAAAGTGGCCACTTATGATCTACAACCACAAATGAGCGCCTTTGAATTGACAGAAGCCCTTGTGACAGAGTTAGAGAAAGAAGAAGTAGATTTTGTTTGTCTCAACTTTGCCAACGGCGATATGGTGGGCCATACAGGAATTATGAGTGCAGCAATACAAGCGTGTGAAGCTGTTGATCAATGCGTAGAAAAGGTGATTACAACCGCACTAGCCCATAATTATACAACACTAGTAATTGCAGATCATGGAAATTGTGAAACGATGATTAATCCTGATGGCAGTCCAAATACAGCGCACACGACAAATCCAGTTCCAATAATTCTGGTAGACAAAGACATCCGATTGATCCATGATGGTGTATTAGGTGATATTGCTCCAACTATTTTAGAACTATTAGGGGTTGAAAAACCTGAGGTAATGACGTGTCATTCACTACTATGAAAAAGTACATCATCGCGTTATTAACTATCGCACTATCAAGTTGTTCCTCATTAGGAACAGGCAAGAATGGTAGCCCTGGCGAGAATGGTTCAAAGGGAATAGGAACCGAGAATGGAAAAAATGGAGCGCCTGGTAAAAATGGTGACCGTTAAACAAATGAAAAATAATTAAAAACTAAAGAGTTGTCAAAAGTATTTTTGAACAGCTCTTTTTTTATGAATTAGACTCTCACAATTAAAAGCTTATTTCGCATTAACAAAAGTTAAAGTTTCGCAATTAATAGTATTACTATTATTTTAGAGTATATTTGTATCAACTAAAAAAGTTTAACTCTAATAAATTACGATTATGAAAAAGATAATTCTATTTTTAATGTGCGTATGTGTTGGTTTTTCATCCTTTTCACAAGAAAAGAAAAACAAAAAGAACCCAGTTATAAAAGCTGAAATTGATTCTCCACAATGGAGAAAGGAACATTATGTTGTCAATAGAGATTCTGCTTACGCAGATCCTAGAGTAGCAATAACAAAATTAATGGGTGGAAACAAACGTTTTGTTGAAGGAAAAACAATCAAACCACGACAAGATATGAGCACTATTAAAAGTCTTGAAAAAGGGCAACAACCTATTGCGACAATTGTAGGCTGTTCAGACTCTAGAGTTCCTAATGAAATGATTTTTGATCAAGGTTTAGGTGATTTATTTATCATCAGAACAGCAGGCCAAGTATCGGCAGCTGCATCCTACGGTAGTATGGAGTTTGCTGTTTTAAAATTGAAAACAAAACTAATTGTAGTACTCGGACATACAGAATGCGGAGCAGTTGCTGCAGCCGTAGAGCGCCCAGAGGATGTACCTGGTCATATTGTAACCTTAATAAATGAAATTAAACCTGCGGTAGCTAAATGTGCACATTTACCTGGAAATCCAGTTAATAATGCAGTCCGTCAAAATGTAATTGATCAAGTCTCTAATTTACGAGATTTAGATCCTATTTTGCACAAGAAATATAAAAACGGAGAAATTTTAATTGTAGGTGCCGTTTATGACATTCACACTGGAAAAGTCGAATTTTTACAAGAAACGCTTACTAATTTACCCCAACTTAAGAAATAATGTAAATGAAGAAAATTGTTTTATCAACACTGCTGCTACTTCTCTTCAGCAGTGTATTTGCTCAAAACACAAGGATCCAAGATAACAACCAGATTGGATGGCTTGGCTATTTTGGAACTTTTAAAATAGCAAAACAATTTAGTATCCACTCAGAATATCAATGGCGAAGAGACAATTACGTCAATGACAAACAACAAGGCCTTTTACGGGTAGGATTAAATTATCAAGCCAATCCTAAAATACAATTGAGAGCTGGTTACGCATGGATTGAAACCTATCCCTATGGAGATTTCCCAATTAACGGTCTAGGCAAGGATTTTACCGAGCATCGAATTTTTCAAATGGTAACGTTGACCGATAAAATTTCAAAGGTGGAGTTGTCGCACCGTTTTATGCTAGAGCAACGATTTGTAGGTAGATATACAAAACCAGAATTAATTGTTGAAGATGATTACCTTTTTTTAAACCGTTTACGATACATGTTCCGCATTCAAATGCCTTTAAAGGGCAATGAGATTGCAAACAAAACGCCTTAGGTAGCTGCATATAATGAGATATTTATTGGTTTTGGTAAAAATGTAAATGAAAATATTTTTGACCAAAATAGAATTGGGTTGCTATTGGGTTATAAATTTAATTCTAATTTAAGAATTGAAGGTGGTTACCTCAATCAAAGGGTACAACTTGGCAGGGAAATCGATCAGCGAAACGTGTTCCAAAACAATAATGGCTTTGTTGTAAATACCGTAATAGGAATTGATTTAACTGCTAAATAAGTCTTAAATGTATTATAAATTTGAAATACTGATTAGTTTGCTGTAAATACTACAATCGAGACAAAATGCAAACATTTGAATTACAGCTTCTACATGAAATCAATTAAAAATTGACATCAAAGGCAAATTAAATTATTTTATTAAATTTTAGATACAAAAGCATACTAAACTGTATGCTTTTTTGTGTGAATTACACCGTACAATGGCACAATAATTTGCATCTTAAATTATCGTTAAATAACAACAAAATGATAGTATTACTATTAATTATGGTGTACTTTTGTTTGAATTAAAAACCAAAACTATGAAAACATACTTTTTTTCTGCACTTGTTCTTTTACTCACAACTAGTCTATGGGGTCAAATAAAGTATGACAAAAACAGAGAATTCAATGATCTTAATGATGCATTAAAAAACCCAGAACTTATCTATCGATTGAATTTAAGCAATCAAAACATAAAACTTGATGGTGTTGATTGGTCTAAATTTATAAACTTAGAATACTTGAGTTTGAAAAATGACCATTTGAAAGAAATTCCAAGTGGTATTACAAAAATAAAAACTTTAAAATCAATTGACCTAAGTGGTAACGATTTTGCTATGCTTCCTAGTGATTTCTCAAATCTAAAATTACTTGAAGAAATACGATTAAACGATGAAAGCAGAATGGACTTACCCAAAACACTTGGTATTTTAGCTAAGTTACCAATCCTTAAATCTTTGTATCTGGAAAATGATCACCTCAAAACACTACCAAGTGAATTATTAAAAATAAAAAATCTTGAAAATTTATTTCTTGGAAATAACCAAATTGAGAAAGTTCCGGTTTTAAAAGAATTAGATCATCTCAAATTTTTAGATTTAAAAGACAACAGAATAAAAACCGACTTACAAGACATGAAAAATTTGAATTTTGGATTTAAAGTGAATTTCTAACAGGATAAATTTAAACAGATACTAAATTAAAATTTGAGATTAAACAAACATTATGGACGCTATTTTACCAAATATTAGTATTACTATTAACGAAAAGTTGTACGTTAAAAATCCCGAAACCTCCACTCTAGGTAAAAAAATAATAGAAAACAGTATCTTACTTATTGATGAAATTGGCTTTGAGAATTTTACCTTCAAAAAATTAGGAGATCGAATAGGATCTAACGAAAGTTCTATTTACAGGTATTTTGAAAGCAAACATAAACTCCTTTTATACCTATCCTCCTGGTATTGGGGATGGATGGAATATAAATTAGTTTTTGCTACCAACAACATAGCTAATCCTCTAGAAAAACTAAAAAAAGCAATCGCTATTGTTACTGAAAAAATAGAAGACGATTCTAACACTGCGCATATTAACGAAGCGATATTAAACAAGATCATCATCGCCGAATTTACCAAAACCCTTTTAACCAAAGAAGTTGATGAGGAAAACAAAATAGGTTTATTTTTAGTGTATAAAAAAGTCATTAATCGTATTATCGCAATGATTGAGGCGGTAAATCCAGAGTACCAATTTGCTAAAAGTTTAGCCTCTTCAATTGTAGAAGGTGCCTTGCATCAACATTTTTTGAAAGATCATTTAAAAACAATAACAAATTGTAATGAAACTGTTTCACCGACTCATTTTTATATCGATTTAGTGAAAATAATTACCAAATAAAAAAATATGAAAAACACACCTTTAGAACGATTTTATAATTTACTGGCATTAGACCGGAAAGATGTATATCAAATATTTTTCTACGCTATTTTTGCTGGATTAATAAGCTTATCATTGCCACTTGGTATTCAGGCTATTATAAACTTTATTCAATCTGGGCGCGTGAGTGCTTCCTGGATTGTGTTGATCGTTTTGGTCGTTTTTGGCGTGGCACTAGTTGGGATTTTGTCGCTAATGCAACTTCGAATTACAGAAAACTTACAACAAAAAATATTCGTACGCTCCTCTTTTGAATTTGCGGCCCGTTTGCCAAAGATAAAAAACGAAGAACTTTACGACACCTATCCTCCCGAGTTAGCCAATCGTTTTTTTGACACCATGAACATTCAAAAAGGAACTTCGAAGTTATTAATTGACTTCTCAGCGGCTTTGTTGCAAATTATTTTCGGTCTTATTTTGCTTTCTTTATACCATCCTTACTTTATTGTTTTTGGATTCTTACTGTTCTTACTGTTGTTTTTTATTTTTAAGTTTTCATATAAATCTGGTCTAGAAACTAGTTTAAAAGAATCAAAATTTAAGTATAAAGTCGCAGGCTGGTTGCAAGAAATGGCCCGTAATAATTTCAGTTTCAAAAATGATTTGAATTACAATTATGGCTTGCAAAAAAACAACAATCTTGTGGGTGACTATTTAATCTATCGAGAAAAGCATTTTAAAATTATTCAACGACAATTCAGTCAATTAATCATTTTTAAAATCATTATTACAGCAAGTTTACTTTCCATAGGTGGATTTCTTGTTTTGTCACAACAAATGAATATCGGACAGTTTGTTGCAGCAGAGATCATTATCTTATTGGTGATAAATTCTGTCGAAAAAATAATTCTCGGTTTAGAGACGTTTTATGATGTGCTTACTTCAATTGAAAAAATAGGGCAAATAACTGATTTAGAGTTAGAAGATGAGATTGACTTTAAAAGTGAAACGTGCTACAACAAAATTACATTGGAAACAGAGGACCTAAGTTTCAAATTCTCTGATTCCTCAAAAGAAATACTCCATGGTTTAACCTTGAAAATAGAACAAGGGGAAAGAATTGCAATTTACGGTGCCAATGGATCTGGAAAAACAACCCTCATTCGCATTTTATCTGGATTGCTACATCCCACCTCTGGGTCGTTGTACATCAATGATGATACGTTTAGAAAAATAAATTTAAAGCAATACCACTCGCAAATAGGCAGTATTATTCATGGGGAAACACCTTTTGAAGGTACCTTACTAGAAAATATCACTTTCAATGACCCATCAGTAAGCAGCGAAGATCTTCGATGGGCAATTGATGGCGTAAAACTCACCTCGTTCATCAAATCATTGCCAAAAGGACTTGATACTCGTATTTTTCCCGAAGGAAAACAACTATCCTCATCTAATGCTCAAAAAGTGCTATTAGCTCGCAGTATCATTCATAAACCCAAAATTCTTTTTTATGAAGATCCTACTGATGTAATGGATGAAGATATTGCAAAAGAAATCATCGACTTTATCACCTCTGATAAACACAAATGGACCATTATTGTGTCGTCAAAAAATCCATATTGGAAAACCAAATGCACCCGAAACATTATCATGGACAATGGCATTATTGCACATGATTTTAAAAATAATTAGTTATGCTAAACATATCCAATAATAAAATAAAATTACCGTCGCTTGCTCGATTTTCAACTGTAAAAAATTTGGAAAACAGACCGCATTACAAAATCTTAAATAAAATAATCGCTGGAGTTTCCATTGTTGGGATAGTAGCTCTTTTTCTACCTTGGACGCAAAATATTTCAGGAAGTGGCTCCGTGACGACTTTAAAACCAGATCAAAGACCACAATCTATTCAAAGTGTCATTTCTGGGAGACTAGAAAAATGGTATGTTCAAGAAGGAGACTTTGTTAAAAAAGGAGATACCATCTTGTTTATATCCGAGATAAAAGAGGAATATATGGATCCAAACTTAGTACAAAATACAAAGAATCAGATGGATGCTAAAAAACAATCGCAGCAATCCTATGGTTCAAAAGTAAGTACGCTAACAGGACAAATTCAAGCTATAGAAAACGAAAAAGTTTTAAAACTAGAGCAAGCTCAAAACAAGATCAAACAATCAGTACTAAAAATAAAAAGTGACAGTATTGATTTAGTGGCCGTAAAAACACAATTAAAAATAGCCAATACGCAATTCAATCGATCTGTTGCCTTAAATAAAGAAGGATTGAAACCATTGACTGATATTGAAGAAAAAAGACTCAAATTACAGGAAGTTGAGGCAAAAATTATCACTCAAGAAAACAAATATTTAACGAGCAAAAATGAGTTAATTAATGCTAAAGTTGAAATAAATAGAATTGGCGCAGAGTATGCAGAGAAAGCTTCAAAAGCCAATAGTGATAAGTTTACTGCACTAAGCAGTCAATTTGATACCGATGCGCAAGTTAACAAACTAGCCAATCAATACGCAAATTACAGCATTCGAAACGGCATGTATTATATCAAAGCATCACAAAATGGCTATGTCAACAGAGCCTTACAATCTGGCATAGGAGAAACAATTAAGGAAGGAACACCTATAGCTACGATTATGCCATCAGAGTATGATATTGCTGTAGAAACTTTTGTAAATCCTATTGATTTGCCATTGTTAAGCAAAGGCGAAAAAGTCCGCGTTTGGTTTGATGGTTGGCCGACAATCGTATTTTCTGGATGGCCAGATATGTCCTATGGCACTTTTGGTGGAGAAATTGTAGCCATCGAAAATTTCATCAGTGAAAACGGAAAATACCGAGTACTGATTGCTCCTGATAAAAATGAAGATAAATGGCCAAAACAACTGAGTATTGGCTCTGGCGCACAAACGATTGCTTTGTTGAACAACGTTCCTGTTTGGTTTGAATTATGGAGAACTTTGAACGGGTTTCCGCCAAATTATTACACGCCAATGACAAAAACTACTAAAGAGAAAAAATAATGAAACACCTATTTTTAGTTTTTTTATTCTGTGGTTTTGCAGTAACGGCACAAAACAGTTCTTCTAAAGAATTTACATACACAGAATTTCTAGGATATGTAAAAAAATACCATCCATTAGTAAAAAATGCCAATTTAGAAATCAATAAAGCACAAGCTAATTTGATGATGGCTCGCGGTGGTTTTGATCCAAAAATTGAAGTCGATTTTAGTAAGAAACAATTCAAAGACACTGAATATTATTCTATCCTAAACAGTAGTTTTAAAATCCCAACTTGGTACGGAATAGAAATTAAGGCTGGATTTGACAACAACGAAGGCGTGTACCTCAATCCCGAAAATACGGTTCCAAACCAAGGTCTTACCTCACTTGGAGTTACAGTTCCGCTGGGACAAGGATTGTTCATCAACCAGCGTATGGCCGATGTACGCAAAGCAAAAATGCAAATACAATTGAGCCAAGCAGAACGAAAACTTCAAGCAATTGCCGTTTTGTATGATGCTTCGATAGCCTATTTTAATTGGAAAAAAAACTACAGCGAAGTGGCGTTATACCAAGAATACAATTCGAATGCACAAATTAGATTTAAAGGAATTCAATCCTTGATTACACAAGGAGATAAACCAGCTATTGACAGCGTTGAGGCAGGAATTATTGTAAAAAACAGAACTTTAAGTTTAGAAGATTCTATGCTTAAATTGGCTAAAGCCAAATTAGAACTCGCTAATTTTCTTTGGCTAGAAAATAACATTCCACTAGAGTTATCAGATGACTTAATTCCAGAAATACTGCTGGAATTCACCATTCAAGAGACTTTACGAACCAATGATTTATTAAATACGGATTTTACCATAACCAATCATCCAAAAATTAATGCGTTGCAAAGCAAAATCGATATGCTAAACGTAGATAAAAAATTAAAAGCAAATATGCTGTTGCCAAAAATTGATATTGGCTACTCCTATTTAGCAGAACCTAGCTATATTGACAACTACAAATTTCAAGATTATAAAATTGGCTTGGATTTTTATTTTCCATTATTTCTTCGAAAAGAACGCGGAAGCCTGAAATTAGCAAAATATAAAGTACAGGAATCCGAATTTATCTTGGATCTTGAAAAGGTACAACTAACCAACAAAATCAACGCACAAAAGATAGAAATAACATCGTTACTAAAACAAAAAGAGCTCATTAAAGGCTTGACGCAAGATAATCGCACTATGTTGACTTCTGAAGAACGTTTGTTTAGTTTTGGCGAAAGCTCCCTGTTTTTGATAAATACCCGAGAGAATAATTTAGTCAGTGCGCAACTTGCAGGGATTGCTCTTGAAAACCGATTTTACATCTCAAATTCGGAGCTTTTTAAAATAATGGCCAATCCGGAATAAATAATTATAAAATTGTATTTTTGCAAACTGAAAATTCGAAAATATGATTATTGTAAAATCACGTGAAGAAATAGAGTTGATGCGCGAAAGTGCGTTGATCGTATCCAAAACTTTAGGAATGATTGCTTCTGAAATAAAAGAAGGAGTCACTACCCTATACCTTGACAAACTAGCCGAAGCATTTATTCGTGATCATGGCGCAGTGCCCAGTTTCTTGGGATTATACGACTTTCCAAATTCGCTTTGCATGAGTCCAAACTCACAAGTGGTACATGGAATTCCTAACAATAAACCACTAGAAAGTGGTGATGTAATCTCTGTAGATTGTGGCGCTTTCAAAAACGGATACCATGGTGATCATGCGTATTCTTTCGAGATAGGCGAAGTAGCTCCCGAAACAAAAAAACTATTACAAGTTACTAAGGAATCCCTGTACGTGGGAATTCGCGAACTCCGTCTAGGCAATCGTGTGGAAGATGTGGGCAATGCTATTCAAAAATATACCGAAGCCCACGGTTATGGTGTAGTACGTGAACTTGTAGGTCATGGCTTGGGCCAAAAAATGCACGAAGATCCTGAAATGCCAAATTACGGTAAAAAAGGAAGAGGAAAACTTTTTGTAGAAGGTATGGTGGTTGCCATAGAACCGATGATCAACATGGGAACCCGCAACATCAAACAACACAAAGACGGCTGGACAATAACTACTGCCGATGGCAAACCATCTGCCCACTTTGAACACGATGTAGCTATCATTGATGGTAAACCAGAAATTTTATCCACTTTTGCTTACGTGTATCAAGCGTTAGGAATTGTGAGTACTGAAGAAGATGAATTTAGAAGAGAACCGTTTGTAATCTAGGTTAGTACACAAAGATTCACTGAGAACACCCAGAGGTTCGCAAAGGTTTTAAGTAAAGTTTTATATTAGTTTTAGCCTCAAAGAAAATGGAAAATAAAGATAATGAGTTAAGTGATGATTTAAATGCACTTTCTTATAAAGTAATTGGATTAGCAATTGAAGTACATCGACAATTGGGCCCAGGTCTTTTAGAATCTGCTTACCAAACATGTCTTTTCTATGAACTGCAAAATGCCGGCCTTAAAGTTGAAAAAGAAGTAACACTTCCAATAAAATATAAAGAAATTAAACTTGACCAAGGATATAGAATTGATTTACTTGTTGAGGACAAATTAGTTATCGAACTAAAAACAGTAGAAAGTTATACTGCCGTGCATTTCGCTCAAATATTAACGTATTTAAAACTTGGCAATTATCCTCTAGGATTATTAATGAATTACAATAGTACAATTTTAAAAAACAACATAAAAAGATTTATAAATACGCCTTTAGATTCCAAAAAATAAACTTAGCGAATCTCTGAGCCTTCTTTGTGAATCTCTGCGAAACAAATATGAAAAAACTTTTTAAATTAATACTCAATACCATTCCGCGTCCGCTTTTAATTCGTTTAAGTTATGTCGCGCGACCTATCATTGCTTTTTCATTAAAAGGTAATAAATTTACTGATCCTATTGACGGGAAAAGTTTCAAATCGATGTTGCCTTATGGTTACGAAACGCAGCGTAACAACGTACTTTCGCCAAGTACACTTTCTTTAGAGAGACACCGTTTATTGTGGCTGTACCTCAACGAACAGACTGATTTTTTTACAGCACCCAAAAAAGTCCTTCATTTTGCTCCTGAACAAGCTTTTTATAAATTATTCCGCAAGCAAAAAAACTTAGATTACACCACTACTGATTTGTTTTCGCCACTTGCGGATGTAAAAGCAGATATTTGTAATTTGCCTTTTGAAGACAATCAATACGATGTGATTTTGTGTAACCACGTTTTGGAACACATACCAGATGATACCAAAGCCATGCAGGAATTGTACCGCGTATTAAAACCTGGCGGAATGGCAATTTTACAAATTCCGCAAGATTTAAAAAGAGCGACAACATTTGCAGATGACAGCATTACCGACCAAAAAGAACGCGCTAAAATATTTGGACAATACGACCACGTGCGTATTTACGGTCGCGATTATTTCGACAAATTAAGAAGTATCGGGTTTACTGTAGTCGAAGAGGATTACACGAACAAAATCGCTCCTGAATTAGTAGAAAAATACTGTTTGGCCAAAGGTGAAATCATACCAGTTTGTTTTAAATAATTATTGTAAAATATATTCCAACACAGATTCCACAAATTAGCACAAATTTATCTGTGTTAATTTGTGGAATTCGTATTTAAAAAAACTAAAATAATTAAATAACGTATTGCTTTTGGAACCCAAAAATAATTTCCAGTTTTGCTTTGACCTTACTTTTGAAGCGAAACTCAATTGCTATATTCCTAATTCGTATGTGGTTGGACATGCGGATACCATCACTTATTTAGAAAAAAAAGCAAGCCCAGAAGTCATTCAAAGCATGGGGATAACGGTTGGGAATCTAGATAGCACTACACAAAAAATACTTTCGCTTTGCGAGGTATTGCAACCTGAGGCCTTGTTCAAAAAATACCGAACCAAAAGCAAATCGGCCAAAAAAATTGAAGACATCCTAAAAGACGATAAAATAAAATTGGGCATTGAGCAATTTATAAAAATAAGCTTAGCACAATTTTACAACCTCATCAAAGAGCATGATTTTGCACTTTCGCTAAACTTAGGCAAAGAAAAAGATTTTCGCATTAGCCGCATCGGGACTCAAAATCCAGCTTTGGAAACCGAACTGCATTTTGACAAACACGAAAACGGAATTTCCTACACCTTATTTTTAAAGGACGAAGACACTACTTTTTATCCTTCAACTACCGCAATCACATTACTATTAGATGAACCAGGATGGTTGATCGCACATCATAAACTGTATACTGTAAAGAACATCAACTCGAAAAAAATTACGCCTTTTTTGACCAAAAAAGTAGTAGAAATTCCCTCGAAATTAGTCCCAGACTATTTTGAAAAATTCATTAAAGACATTGCCAAAAAAGTAGACATAAGCGCCACGGGTTTTGAAGTTATAACTCAAACTGCTGTTCGTTCCTGCAACCTACAATTGGTGCATGATTTTTTTAAAAACACCTACTTTATCTCTCTTTTATTTGATTATGACGGATACGTCTTTGATGCCACTAAAACCAAAAACACGCATTCGGAAATTGATTTAAAAGACTTAGGAAATATAAAACTAATACAATACAAGCGCAGTCAAGCTGAAGATACATTTAATGAATCGTTACAAGCGCTTGGGCTTAGCAGACAAGAAAACCATCTGTTTGGGCTTAAACAAAAACCAGAACAAAAGGACGCTTATGCCAGTATTCAGTGGATATTAGCCCATCGAGAAAAATTAGAATCATTGGGTTTTTCATTAGAAAATCTAAAAATCGACGGAAAGAAAATTGATAACAGCGAAGTAACCATTGCATTTTCAAACAGCATTCAAAACGATTGGTTCGATATTAAAATGACTGTGATTTCTGATGATTTTGAATTCAATTTCAGTGATTTGATCCCAAATATAAAAAGCCAAAATCGCTTGTTTCTCTTACCCAATGGGAATTATTTTTTGATTCCGATTGAATGGATGACGCGCTATGCCGCCATGGCTAAACTGGCTAAAATTAACAATGGAACTATCGCGGTTCTCAAAAGTAATTTTGCTGTTTTTGAAGATATCCCGCAATTAAAACAAACCTTGCATGTAAAAGAAACTGTTCAATACCAACCTTCGGATTTGGTTAAAGCTACGTTGCGACCCTACCAAATAGAAGGCGTACAATGGCTTCTTGAACATTACAACAACGGCTTAGGCGCTTGCTTGGCCGATGACATGGGATTGGGAAAAACATTACAAACCTTATCTACACTGGTCGCTGTACAAGAAAAACTAGATTTTGAAAAAGCAGAAAATATCCAACTCGATTTGTTTGGAAACGAAATTCCTGTTGCCAAAGAATACCTAAAAGCCTTGATTGTACTTCCCTCCTCTTTGGTGTTCAACTGGTATAACGAAGCTAGAAAGTTTACGCCTCATTTTAGGAGAGTTCAATATGTGGGACAAGAGCGTAAACTAATTTCTAAAAAATTAGAAAAATACGACTTGATCTTCACGAGTTACGCGGTGGCGACAAGAGATCTTTCCATTTTAGAAAAGTACCAATTTCGTTTTCTGATTTTGGACGAAAGTCAATACATCAAAAATAAAAACTCAAAAATTTTTAAGGCTATAAACCAAATAAAAACAACTCATAAAATCTCGTTGAGCGGTACTCCTATCGAAAACTCATTAGACGATTTATGGTCACAAATGCAATTTATCAATCCCAATATTTTGGGGAGTTACGCTTTTTTTGCGGAGCATTACAAAGTTCCCATTGAAAAAAAACAAGACGAAACCAGTCTGCTGGAACTCAAAAACCTTGTCAGTCCGTTTATTTTACGTCGGACCAAAGAACAAGTTTTAAAAGACTTACCGGAACTCTCGGAACAAGTTTTCTATTGTGATATGGAACCCGAACAAGAGAAATTATACGAAGAAGAAAAGTCAAAAGCGAGAAACGCACTCTTAAAAACCGATGGTTCTGGCATTGACAAGATCAATATTATCAATACGTTGATGCGTTTGAGGCAATTGAGCAATCATCCTAAAATGATTGACAAAAAATCAGAACTTGATTCAGGAAAATATATTGCGGTGACGCGTTATTTGGAAACCTTAGTACAATCCAATCAAAAAACGATTGTGTTCAGTTCGTTTGTGTCTAACTTGGAATTTTATAAAAAATGGAGCATCGAAAACAAAATTGATTTTTGCGAACTCACTGGCGCAACCCCGCAAAATGAACGCGCGTATCAAGTGCAAAAATTTCAAGAACAAGAGCGCTCAAAATTGTTTTTCATTTCCTTAAAAGCGGGTGGCGTAGGACTCAATATTACCAAAGCTTCTTATGTTTTGTTTTTGGATCCGTGGTGGAATCCCTTTGCCGAAAAGCAAGGTATTGGCCGTGCACATCGCATAGGGCAGTTGAACAAAGTAAATGTAGTGCGGTTTATTACCAAGAATACCGTTGAGGAAAAAATCATTCGGTTACAAGAAAACAAAAAACTTCTTTCGGATGCACTGCTGGATGAAAACCACATCAGCCCTGAAATTGAAGAAAATTTAGATTTTATTTTAGCATAAAAAAACCTGCTACTTCAATGAAATAGCAGGTTTCAGTTTTAAGACTAAAAAAATTATTTTTTCTCTGGCATCAACATTCCAATAACTTTATCTTTAGTAAGATATTGTTTTGCAATGTTCTGAAGATCCTTCGCAGTAACTGCATTAACCATTTCCTCAAATTTCAATACGTCTTCTGGACTATTTCCATTAGTGTAAGATCTTGTTAAATTAGACAGCCAATATCTGTTTTCTTTGCTATCTTTTCTAAAATCAGCCAATTCACCTTCCTTGAATTTAGCTACATCTTTTTCGTCTGGGCCATTATCGATAATATTTTGTAATTCTTTCAACGCAGAAGCAGTTAATTTCTCAGCATTTTCTGGTCCACAAGGGAAACCTATCGAAAAATTATATGATCCGTAAGGCATTTTGCTGATGCTTCCTCTAGCAGAAACACCATAAACACCACTTTCATTTTCGCGCAATTGCTCAATTAACTTGATGGTCAAGACCTCGCCTAATGCTTGCATGCTCATCGCATCTTTAGCTGAATATTTAGCATCACCATAGAACATAATGGTCACATTACTTTTAGGATCTGTTCCTTTGTTAACCACTTTTTTCAAGTCTCCTTTTAGCAATCTGTAACCTAAATCTACTGCTTTTTCTTTCTTATTATTAGCTGGTAATGAAGCTATGTATTTTGTAGCCATAGCTTCGATTGTTGCATCATCAACATTTCCTACGAAGAAAAATTCAAAATCAGCAGCATTAGCAAAACGCTCTTTGTACTTTTCGTATGCTAATTTATAATCGGTGTCAGCCCATGATTTATCTGTAGGCATGATTCCAAAAAATCGTGGATTATTCTGGTTCAAATAGGTATAAAACTCTTGTTGGAAGTAATTCTGAGGCGTTGAAGCCATGTTTTTGAAAAAGCTTGATTGTTTTTGTTTGAATCCTTCAAAAGCTTCTTGGTCAAAATTTAAATCTGTAAAGTAAGCATGCGTCATTTGCATTAAGTACTCTAAGTCTTTTGGAGTTGATGTACCTCTAAGTCCTTCGCTAGTACCTCCAATGTAAGGATTCACTCTTGCGATTTTACCCGTCATGAATTTATTGATGTCATTCAATTTTAATCCTGAGAATCCGGCTTCTGCCAAAGCTCCGTTTGCAAACTGAACTTTCTTCATCTCCTCATTCGAATACAAATTAGATCCACCAAGACTTACTGCTTCAAAAAGAACTTCATCGTTTTTAAAATCTGTATTCTTATAGGTAACTTTCACACCATTTGATAAAACAAGTGTTTTAGTCCCAATTTTTGGATTGCTTTCACGACTCACAATGCTACCTGATTTTACTTCATTACGGAGTAAACTAGTGGCAACAGCAACGTCTTCATAGGGTTTTAGTTCCTCTGAATTCACTTTTAAAGCATCAAGTACTTCTTGTTCAGTCACTTTTTTCAAACCTGCTTTTTCTGGCCCTGTCAAAATAATAACGCGGTTATCTTCTTTTACATATTCTTTAATTAAACCGTTTACATCTTGAACAGTAATCAAAGGCAGCATTTGTTTTAAAGTTTCATACGTCCATTCAATTCCTGGAACCGGTTCCTTCTCTAAGAAATTAGCCTGAAACTCGCCAACAAAATTAATGGAGTTCGTTTTATTTCTGTCATTATACGATTTTTCAATCGAAGCTAAAAATTCTGATTTTGCACGCTCTAATTCCGCTTGTGTAAATCCAAATTTCTTAGCTCTTTCATTTTCAGTGACCAAAACTTTAAGAGCGCTTAGTTGCTTATCTTCTTGAGACATAGCCCTCGATTGGTATCCTTTTTTGGTTCTAGCATACGTACCACCATAATAAGAATATCCGTAGGTAAATGGCGGAGTTGCTGAATTGGTAAGCTCACCTAATCGTGAGTTAAGTACGGTCGCAAACAATCCTTCAACAAGAGAATTTTTGAAATCTCCCACAGTGGTCATTTGCTTAGGAGCACCATAATCTTTGTACAACAATTGTACTTGCGTATTTGAGGCTTCTTTATCACTTTCAACAGCTACAAAAGTTTCTTTGTGATTAGGAACATCAAATACCTTTCTTGGTTTTTCATTTGCTGGATTTTTATAAGTCGAGAAATGAGCGATGATTTTCTTCTCCATTTCGGCTACGTCAATATCACCTACAACAATTACACTCATTAAGTTAGGACGGTACCAATCTTTGTAAAAATTAATCAAAGACTGATGTTTGAACTTTTCAAGAACTTCTTTTTGACCACTAGGCAAACGAGTAGGGTATTTAGAATCGTGCAACATTTTAGAAAGATAACGATCCATCATTCTTTTATCAGCACCTAAACCTAGTCTGTATTCCTCTAGAACTACGCCTCTTTCTTTATCAATTTCTTCTGGTGTCAAAACAGTATTAAACGCCCAGTCTTCGATAATTTGAAAACCTTTTTCTAATTTTTCAGGATCATCAGATGGAATTGGTAAAAAATAAACCGTCTCGTCAAAACTAGTATACGCATTTAAATGCTGTCCAAATTTAACACCAATACTTTGTAAATAGTCGACCAATTGGTTTTTTGGAAAACGTTTGGTTCCATTAAAACACATGTGCTCTATAAAATGCGCCAATCCTTGTTGGTCGTCGGTTTCTAAAATAGAACCTGCGTTCACTACCAACCTAAGATCTACTTTCTTTTCTGGTTTGGCATTTTTCTTGATGTAAAAGGTTAAGCCATTTTCAAGCTTGCCTGTTTTTACAGTTGAATCAAAAGGAATTGCTTTTGAATAATCCATTTGCTGCGCAAAAACAGCTAAAGGAAATAGCATTGCACCCAATACTACTTTGTTGATTTGTTTCATAGTTTTTGTTTATTTGAATCAAAAATAATACGATTACTCTTAACATTTAAAATATTATATTTTAATTAACAGAAATTACACACAAATTACATTTCCCTTAGACAATAGATAATCGCGTAAAAACGAACAGTATTCCCTATATTTACAACCTCTTAAGTGCTGCAAAATGACAAACCCTTTTCTTAAAATAGTTTTCTTTTTTCTTTTTGGATTCGCAATCAATTCTACCCTTGCTCAATCCGAAAAAGAAATCACTGCGCCTTACAACATTAAAACCATTTCTTTCTTGCAAAGTGACCGAAATGTGATTCCAATTTTCAAACTTGGAGAGGGTTTTCAACTCCAATTTGATGATCTTTTTGGTAATGAAGCCAATTATTATTACGAAATAATTCATTGTGATTACAATTGGGTTGCTACACAAATACCAAAAAACGAATATTTGCAAGGATTTGACAATCAAAGAATTCAAGATTACACAAATTCATTCAACACCTTGCAAATCTACTCGCACTATAAAGTATCGATTCCCAACCAGTTTACACAGCAATTGCGCATCAGCGGGAATTACATCCTTAAAGTTTTAGATGAAAATAAAGACGTAGTTTTTTCTAGAAAGTTCATTTTATATGAAGATCTAGCTACTGTCCCAATGCAAGTCAAGCGCGCGCGGACAGTAAATAGTATCGAAATGAAACACAATTTAGAGTTTAGTATAAAATCTAATCAAATTACTTTCCAAAATCCAATGAAAAATGTTCGCGTGGTGCTGCTACAAAACGGACAATTTAATACTGCCATCAAAAATATAGTTCCACAATACACGATTGGGAACGATCTCATGTATAAATACGATCCTGAGACACAATTTTGGGCAGGGAATGAATTTTTATTTTTTGAAAACAAAGACATTCGCTCTGCAGCAAATAATATAGCAAAAATTGACTCAAACACACCTATCTATGGGTCTCACTTGTATACTAATGCCGCGCGAGCCAACTTTCCTTATTCCTTTACCCAAGATGTAAATGGTGATTTTGTTCCTACTAACATAAATAGTACTAATCCTGAAATCGAAGCAGATTATTTATGGGTTTATTTTACCCTTTCGGCTCCAACTTTTAGACTAAAAAAAGATATTTATATTGGCGGAATGTTTAATAATTACAGCATGACCCCAGAATACAAAATGAATTATAATGCACAAAAAGGCATTTATGAAAAAGCTATTTTGGTCAAACAAGGATTTACAAACTACAAATACACCATAGCAGATGAGAGAGGAGTCATAGACCATGAAAATGCAATCGACGGAAACTTCTATCAAACTGAAAATGAGTACACTACATTAGTCTATTACAGAGAAAACATAGACCGTTATGATCGCGTAATAGGGAAAGGAAACGCAAACTCTATAAACATCGTCAACTAAAAAAACTTTTTGAGAATTAACCAAAACAAATTCAATTTTTTGTAAATTTGTCAATAATAATTAAAAATTCATACATTTTATATGGTTTCTCAAATAACAAGAGGCATAAAAATATCAGTATTGACTAGTTTTGAAGGTACCTACTTCAAAAACTATAAGATTCATTTTGCCTTTAGTTATGTAATCACAATCGAAAACCACAGTAAAGATTCCGTGCAACTGATTACACGACACTGGGAAATTTTTGATTCCTTAAATGAAATCGAAATAGTCGATGGCGAAGGAGTAATTGGTAAAAAACCAGTATTAAAACCCGGCGAGCAACACACGTACAGTTCTGGCTGCCTGCTATCATCTCCGTACGGCGCTATGAAAGGATACTTCAATATGATCAATTTTACTTCTACAAGAAACTTCAAAGTAATTGTTCCTCCTTTTAGGTTGTGCGCTCCATTTGCGTTGAACTAATTTTATCAACAGGAGCTAATCCTGCTATTCATTTCAAGTTTTTTCTTACTCCTTTATTTTTTTCTAAACAAATAAGGAGCTTCTAGGGTCGCTCTTATTTGTCAAGAAAAAATATAATGAGACCGCAAAAAGCTTTCCATTTCTATCAGGGCTATCAGACGAATATTCCTTTTCATCCGTTTTAGTTTAGGTCTAAAAATATCATTTCTTTAAAGAAACCTTTGTACTTTTGTATTTTAGTTACAAAACACAACACCCATTTTCTAATTTTATAATTTTAAAAATATGTTAAAAGGATTTTTTCATGTACCAAAAGCAGTCAACGAGCCCGTAAAAAGCTACGCACTGAACTCTCCAGAAAGAGCAGCTGTCAATGCAGCCTACGCAGCAATGTGGAATTCTAAAATTGATGTTCCGCTGTATATCGGAAACGAAGAAGTTAGAACTGGAGATACTAAAACAATGTCAGCACCACACGATCACAAACACATCGTGGGTACGTATCACCAAGCCCAAAAATCACATATTGAAGACGCGATTGCAACTGCACTTCAAGCTAAAACGGCCTGGGCAAATATGGCCTGGGAACAACGCGCTGGAATTTTTCTAAAAGCAGCGGAGCTATTAGCCGGACCATACCGAGCTAAAATCAATGCAGCAACAATGATTGCCCAATCTAAAACGGTATATCAAGCAGAGATTGATGCTTCTTGTGAATTAATTGACTTTTTGCGTTTCAACGTACAGTATATGACACAAATCTACAACGAACAACCAAAGTCTACCTCAGACATGTGGAACCGTGTAGAATATAGACCTCTTGAAGGATTTGTATACGCTATCACTCCTTTCAACTTTACAGCTATTGCAGGAAACTTGCCTACTAGTGCGGCTTTAATGGGGAATGTAGTCGTTTGGAAACCTGCTGCAACGCAAGTGTATTCTGCTAACTTATTGATGCAAATATTTAAGGAAGCAGGGTTGCCAAATGGGGTGATCAACATGGTCATGGGCGATTCTGGAATGATTACGGAAACCTTATTAGCCAGTCCAGATTTTGCAGGAGTACACTTCACAGGATCTACAGGCGTTTTTAATGACATTTGGGCAAAAATTGGAACCAACATCAGCAAATACAAAACCTATCCAAGAATTGTTGGAGAAACAGGTGGTAAAGATTTTATTATTGCGCATCCTTCTGCTAATTCAAAACAAGTCAGTACAGGAATTGCCCGTGGTGCTTTTGAGTATCAAGGTCAAAAATGTAGCGCTGCCTCTCGCGTTTATATACCGCAGAGTTTATGGCCGGCTGTAAAAGCAGAATTAGAAGCCGATTTAAAATCAATGAAAATGGGTTCTCCAGAGGATATGAGCAATTTTATCACTGCTGTAATCTCTGAAGGTTCTTTTGATAAATTAGCGAAAGCTATTGACCAAGCCAAGAAAGACGCCGATGCTGAAGTAATTATGGGTGGAAATTATGATAAATCAAAAGGGTACTTTATTGAACCAACAGTTATCTTGACCACAAACCCAAAATACTCGACTATGGAAACCGAATTATTTGGACCCGTAGTTACTATTTATGTATACGAAGATGCCAAATGGGCGGAGACTTTGGAGTTAGTTGACACTACATCAGAATACGCTTTGACAGGTGCTGTTTTCAGTCAAGATCGTTATGCTATCGAAGAAGCAACAGTAAAACTGCAAAATGCTGCTGGTAACTTCTACATCAATGATAAGCCTACAGGAGCAATTGTAGGAATGCAACCGTTTGGTGGAGCAAGAGGGTCAGGAACCAATGATAAAGCGGGATCTATGCAAAACTTATTGCGTTGGACTTCAGCAAGAACGATAAAAGAAACTTTTGTTACGCCGGTTGATTATAGATACCCATTTTTAGGAGAATAGTTTCATAATAGAAAATAAGCAATTTTATAAATATTTAGAAACCCACATGATTACAAGATCGTGTGGGTTTTATTTTTAGACTTTCTCTCAAATTTTGTCATAAATGACAAGTTTGCAAGGGTATCAAATTTAATTTCCTGTTCTACTTATTTCTTCCTGATTACCCGTTTCTCTCTGCATTCCCCTAATTTTTTTATTTCCAAACTTATAGGAAAGAGAAAGTTGAAAAGATTGTCTGTCAAAATAGTATCTACTTTCTTGATAAATATTATTAACCGTAGAGTTTACATATTGGATTTCGTTTCTAAATATATCGTCCCCTTTTAAGGAAATTTTCAAATCTCTATTCAGTAAAAGATACTGGATAGCTAGAGAAAAAGAACTCATCGATTTATTATTATAAATACCATCAATACCGGGGAAACTATACCAATAACTTAAATTAAAAAGTAGTGTTTTATTTGAATTTAAAATAAAATCATTATTGGTCGACACTCTTGAATTAAAACCTTTTTGTTCCTTCACAGTAGTAGCTAAACTTGACTTGGAAAGAGCATAATTCACATCAATTGAATTATTACTTGTCCACCATTTAAATTTATCAAACACATAATTTTCCGCTATTCCAAAGCGTTGTGTGTTGACATAATTCACAATTGTGGATCGAATAATATTTGTATTAGGATCAGGTATAGCAATAGGGCTAAATAAGTTCTCTTCATTACTAAAGTAGAATTTACTTTCTAATTTTTTATAAGTATAAGTGAATTCGGTATTGTCAATAAACGCAGGTTGTAAGAAAGGATTACCTTCCATAGTTTGAAAAATATTAGTATACCAAATATTAGGATTTAAATCACTAAATCTAGGTCTATCAATTCTTTTACTGTAACCAATGGTAAATGTAGAATTATCGTTAGGCACATAGGACAAATATGCTGTTGGGAAAAATTTGACATAATTATCTTTGACCAATAAATCTAAACTATGTGTAAAGGATTTGGTTTGAGTAGATTCCATTCTTAATCCTAATTGTGATTCCCAATGATCATTAAATTTTTTATTACCAGAAATATAAACTGCTTGGACGTTTTCAGTATATTCAAATTCATTCTGTAGTAAAGGCATCTCTGAAACTGGAACCTCCACTAGGCCACTATTGAAAGCTAAAATATCATTATTCGTTTTTGAATTTGACACTTTACCCCCAAAATTAAATGTTGCCCATTTTAGAGGATAATCAACGTCTAATTTACCTGACACATTTGTGATGTCTTGATTATTACTATTTATTCCTCCAAAATACTCACTTGAATATGGGTTTTCAATAATAGAAATACCTTTATATTTTCTAGTATCCATATTATTAAAACTAAAATAATCAAAATTTAAAATGATTTTTTTCCCAATCGTGTCAATTTTGAACTCATTATAAAGATTTGCTGATTTAATGTTTGGAGAGCGCACAGTTTCTCCATTAGATTTTAAACTTCGAATAATATCACCTCTAGTATAATCATAAACAGTCGTAGTCGGACTGTCTGTTCCTGTAGGTTTGTTATTGTTAATTAAAAATTGACTCCCAACAGTCCATCTTGATGAAACTTGATAATCAATACCAAATTTTAGATTTATTCTACTGTAATCAACTTTAATTGGTGAATTAGAGTGCCATAATTCATCTGAAAAGTAAGAATAATCATCACGATTAATATCCTGGGTTCCATTCTTATAATTTCCTAAAGCAGAAATACTTAATCTGTCCTTATTATAATTAAAATTCCCCATTAATGAACCATCCCTATATTTTCTTTGAAGATAGGTCGCACCAATTAAGGCATTCCATGAATCTTTCTTACTCTTTTTTAGTATTATGTTTACTAACCCACTATTGCCTGCTGCTTCATATTTTGCAGGAGGATTTGTAATTACTTCAACACTTTTGATAGCATCAGACGGAATTGATTTTAGATAGTTGGTTAAGTCTTCACCTGAAAGCGTCACTATTTTTTCATCAATCATAACGGCTAAAGTACTTTTGCCAATCATAGCAATAATATCATTTTGAACCCTTATTCCTGGTGTCACTTTAAGTGCCTCAAATGCATCACCTCCAGCGGCATTTATCGAATTTTCAATATTGAAAATCAATCTGTCAACTTTTCTCTCTATCAGTTTCTTTCTCCCTCCAACTATAACAGATTCTAATTGAACTACATCATCAACTGTTAGATTACCCACATCCAAATCTGAATTCAATTCAATACTTCTCGAAATTGCAATTTTTTTCGACTGTCGAACTTGTAATTTATACTTGCCAAATTCTGATTCCAATAAAAAATTTCCTTTTTCATCTGTAAGTTCACTTTTAACAGCTGTGGAATCTAGAGCTACTAATATTATTTCAGCAAAAGGAACGGGATTATTGTTTTTTGTAATAACTGTTCCAGTAATTTTCCCCTTATTTTTAACCTGAGCAGACAATGTTATACTTAATAGCGTAAACAAAATCAAAAAACATCTTATTTTCATATTTACTTTTTTTGGCTAAAATAGTACAGTCGTATTGCCATTATTTTAGTCCGCAGTCATAAACACCCTTTTAGCATTCAAACAACAGTTAATAAATGAATCTTGTATTCGTAGGCTAGAAGCCTATTTTTAGAAGCGAAATACTATTATTTATCGCAACTAAGGAAACATACTTTTATATTTTACTACCTTGCTCTCAATTAAAATACAGTATGATTTTTTTGAAAAAAGTTGATCTACAAAGAGTCCTAATGCATAGTGCGTATTGGTTCTCCTTCTTATTATTATACATCTCAGGCAAACCTGAAAATACTAGTTATTATGACTTTACTTTTATTTATACCTGGAAAACTTTAGCTCAAGCTACGGCTGGTTACGGATTAATTTATTGGATTATCCCTGAAACACTTAATAAAAAGAAACACTTTCTTTTTATGCTTTTTACTACAAGCTGGATCTATCTAGTTTATTCCATTTTAATGACTTTTAAATATTATTATCTCGAACCAAAATTTCCTGATTTCTTTAATGACTGGCTAGGACATAAAATGTCTATACCAGAAAGATTAACTTCTTTTAAATTGATATTCAGAGAATTATCTTTTATAACGTATCCAGTTATTATTTTGGGATTTATCAGTTTTAATCGTAAGCAGCAACGACTTTTAAAAGTTGAAGAAGAAAAAAAATCAATGGAATTGAAGGTTTTAAAAAACCAACTAAATCCTCATTTTCTTTTCAACACCTTAAACAATTTATACACTTTAACGCTTAAAAAAGATGACAAGGCACCCGAAGTAATTGCTAAATTATCTGAAATATTAGATTTTGTACTCTATCGTTGCAACGAAGATTTTGTTGCTATTGAAAAAGAAATTGCCCTAATTGAAAATTATATTGCCTTAGAAAAATTGCGTTACAGCGAAAACCGATTAGATGTTTTGTTTACCAAAGAGATCCAGGAAAGCAATAAAATTTCGCCTTTGATTATATTGACTTTTATAGAAAATGCCTTTAAACATGGCGTAATTAATGAAACTGAAAAAGCAACAATCAGTTTAAATTTAGAAAGTAAAAAAGAACAAATCATCTTTACTATTGAAAACACAAAACCTCAAAATGACTTTACCGCAATTACAGAGAAATCAAAAATTGGATTAGAAAATGTTCGAAAACAATTGGATTTATTATACCCTAAAAAGCATCAATTAGAAATTGTGGAAAATCAAAATAGGTTCTTAGTAAAACTAACAATGACTGTTTAAAATTTGATATGAAATACAAATGCATTATCGTTGACGATGAACCTTTGGCGAGAGAGTTGATTGCTTCTCATCTAGCACATTTCGAAAATTTCGAATTAATCGATTCTTTCGAAAACGCTCTAAAAGCATATACTTTTTTGGAAAGTAATAATGTTGATTTGATTTTTTTAGATATCGAAATGCCTTTATTAAAAGGAAACGATTTTTTGAAGAAGCTAAAAAATCCTCCTAAAGTAATTTTCACAACCGCCTACAGAGAATATGCGTTAGAAGGTTACGAACTTAATGTCAGTGATTACCTTTTAAAGCCCATTACTTTTGACCGTTTTTTTGTTTCAATAGAAAAATTTAAGCAATTACAAACTTCCAAAAAAGAAGAAAAAAAAGTTATCGAAAAGCATATTTTTGTTTCAAGTGGAAATAAAAACATCAAAATTATTTTTGATGAAATTTTATATATCGAAAGTCTGAAAGATTACATCACCATTCATCTAGAAAATAAAATATCTTACCATCTTAAGTTCAATATTTCTTCTTTTGAAAAACTATTAAATCAAGATTTTATTCGCATTCATCGCTCCTTTATTATTAACGTTAAAAAATTAAGAGCTTATACAAAGAATGAAATAGAGATTGATTCCATTGAAATTCCTATCGGTAATAGTTACAAAGAAAATTGGCAGAATTTTTTAAGCATTCAAAAATAAAAACCCACAAGATTCAAATTGATTTGAAATCTTGTGGGTTTTGTTTTTGAATATCATTGCATGGAACTAAACAATCGCATAACGAGAGCAATAAATGTGATTTCTGCGTTCCTCGTAATGAACTTAAGACTACAATTGAAACTTCAACGGCAAATGCACCACTTTCTTAGTCTCAAAGAATTCATCTTCAAAATAATCTGCTAAGTTGTACTCAGTAGCTTTTGGGAAATCCTTCAATTCTTCGGTTAGGTCACCTCCTTTTAGGTAGAGGATTCCGTTTTTCAATTCGTGTTTGTTGTTCTTTTTAATCTTGGTTTTCACCCATGAAACAAAATCTGGCATATTGGTTACGGCCCGACTCACGATAAAATCGAAATCACCTTTCACATTTTCAGCACGCATTTGTTCCGCTTTTACATTTTTCAAATCCAAACCTTCGGCAACAGCCTGAACCACTTTAATTTTCTTGGCAATAATATCAATCAAATAAAAACGCGTTTCAGGAAAAAGAATTGCCAATGGAATACCAGGAAATCCACCGCCTGTTCCTACGTCTAAAACATACGTTCCGGGTTCAAAATTTATAATTTTAGCTATTCCCAACGAATGCAGTATATGTTTGGTATACAAAGCGTCAATATCTTTTCTAGAAATAACATTGATTTTTTCATTCCAATCATGGTACAAAAAATCCAATTTTACGAACTGTTCTTTCTGAATGTCAGTTAAATCAGGGAAATACTTTAGAATCTCATCCATCTATCAATTTTTTAACAAAAGTAATACTTTACAGTTAAAATATTTATCTCAATTTTGTATATCCGAAATTTTATAATAATTACCTTTGAACCTTATACTTATTATATGAATAACACCGCACCAACATTTGCTAAACAAGATAGCTTAAAATTCTTTAGAACTCTCAACTCTCGGGTTAACAGTTACTTCAAAGAAAACAACATTCAGAAAACAGGAAATTGGAGACTATACCTAAAAACGATAATTCTCTTTTCCGTTTTTCTTGCTCCTTACTTTTTAATTCTAACACTTGGCATGCCATTTTGGGCACACCTTCTATTGACGATTGTCATGGGAATTGGTATGGCAGGAGTGGGAATGAACGTGATGCACGATGGCAATCACGGCTCCTATTCTAATAAATCATGGGTCAATAAATTCATGGGTGGTACTATTTATGTGCTAGCAGGAAATGTATACAACTGGCAAGTGCAACACAATGTGTTACACCATACCTACACCAACATTCCCGGTCACGATGAAGACTTAGATGCTGGACGTGTTATCCGTTTTACTAAAGAAGCAAAATGGTATAACTTTCACCGTTTTCAACAATATTATTCTGTTTTCTTATACGGATTATTAACTTTCAACTGGGCTATTACAACCGATTTCAAACAGATGAGAAGCTACTTGAAAAGAAAACTATCGTACGGAGAAGCCAAAAGCCCAAAAACACTTTGGACTACCTTGATCATCACAAAAGTGATCTACGTTTCGATATGGATTGTTTTACCAATCGTTATTGGAATCACTTGGTGGAAAGTATTAATAGGGTTCTTCGTGATGCATTATACTGCAGGTTTAATCCTAAGTATTGTATTTCAATTGGCTCACGTGGTAGAAGAAACCACTAACCCATCTCCGAATGAATTAGGTGAAATGGATAATACTTGGGCGATACACCAATTATTTACTACAACTAATTTTGCACCAAAAAACGCAATTGTAAACTGGTACACAGGAGGATTAAATCACCAAATCGAGCACCATATTTTCCCAAACATCAGTCACGTACATTATGGTAAAATTGCAAAAATCGTAAAAGAAACGGCTCAAGAATGCAACTTACCGTATTACGAATACAAAACAATGCGAAGCGCGGTAATTGCTCATTTCAAACATTTGAAAGAATTGGGACAAAACCCAGCAATCAGCGCATAATTTCCGTTGTGCATGGCAACAGTAGAGATGCACTGCAGTGCATGGCAACAGTAGAGATGCACTGCAGTGCATCTCTACAGTATCAAATAAATAAACTAACTACAACCAACTTAAAATGAATCCATTATCCGATAGAATAAACAATTTATCTACCTCGCAAACATTGGCTATGGCAGCATTAGCCAGAGAGTTAAAAGCGCAAGGGAAAGATATCATTAGTTTAAGCTTAGGGGAACCTGACTTCAATACACCTGATTTTATAAAAGAAGCGGCAAAACGCGCTATTGACGAAAATTACAGCACCTATTCTCCAGTAGAAGGCTACCTAGAATTAAAAGAAGCTATTTGTAGAAAATTTAAAAGAGACAATGATTTAGAATACAAACCGTCTCAAATTGTAGTTTCAACGGGAGCAAAACAATCGCTTTATAACATTGCACAAGTCATGTTAAACGATGGTGACGAAGTTATTTTACCAGCACCGTATTGGGTTTCGTATTTCGAAATCGTGAAACTATCTGGTGGAGTTCCTGTAGAAGTTCCTACATCTGTAGATACTGACTTCAAAATCACACCCGAACAATTAGAAGCGGCAATCACACCAAAAACAAAAATGATGTGGTTCAGTTCTCCTTGTAATCCAAGCGGATCTGTTTATAACAGAGAAGAATTAACGGCGTTAGCCAAAGTGTTGGAGAAATATCCAAACGTATATGTTGTCGCTGACGAAATCTACGAGCACATCAATTTCTCAGGAACTTTTTGCAGCATTGCATCTATCCCGGGAATGTTAGAAAGAACAATCACCGTAAACGGAGTTGCTAAAGCTTTCGCCATGACAGGTTGGAGAATTGGATATATTGGCGCACCAGAATTCATTGCAAAAGCCTGTACAAAAATTCAAGGTCAAGTAACCTCAGGAGCAAATTCTATCGCACAACGCGCCACCATTACAGCAGTAGATGCTGATCCAAGTGTATTAAAACACATGGTTGATGCTTTCCATAGCCGTAGAGATTTAGTAGTAGGATTATTAAAAGAAATTCCAGGGGTAAAAATTAACGTTCCAGAGGGAGCTTTTTACGTATTCCCAGACGTTTCTTCTTTCTTCGGAAAAACATTGAAAGGAACCGAAATCAAAAATGCAATGGATCTTTCAATGTATCTTTTGTCCGAAGCTAATGTAGCAACAGTAACAGGTGATGCTTTTGGAAATCCTGACTGTATCCGTTTCTCTTACGCAACAAGCGACGAGATCTTGAAAGAAGCATTAAAAAGAATCAAAGATGCTTTGGCACTATAGTCAAATCTCATAAAATCGAAAGTTAGAAAGTCAAAAATCCAACTTACAATACCATCAAAACCTCAAGATATTTTTGGGGTTTTGTTGTTTTTGGGCGTGACCACAAGGGTCGGGCTTTCCGCTGCAATCTTTATATTTTTAAAGAAAAAATATAAAGGATTTCCACTGCACTCCCTCACGCAAACCCTGACAAAATCCTAATTATTCTAATGTAGTACGGAATGTTTGTGAGCTGTCCTTACACTTCTTAACACATTCAGAAACATAATGAAATCTCTGATGATTTGTATTTTTAATTTTATACTTTTAAGGTAATAATTAAAAAACAAACTTCTATGATAAGTGAAAATTTTACTTTTATCAAAACTGATAAAAAATTAGTAAAATTAAATTTCAACGAAATTACCGTAATTAAAGGTTTAGGAAATTATGTTGAAATTCAAACAACAGAAAATAAAAAATATATTTATTACAAATCGCTAAAAGATTTAATTGAAAACTTACCAAACGAATTTATGAGAGTTCATAATTCGCACATTGTAAATTTAACTAACATTGATGTTCTAGAAGATAATCATATAATTTTAAAGAATGCAAAAGTTGCAGTCGGAAAAAGTTACAAAGAATGTCTAAATTCGGCCATAAATAAATACATGTTGTAATTACAAAATAAGAAATAGAAATAACGAAATAAGAAATCAATACGTTTGAATAAAAAGTTTTTAAAAAAGGTTTATTACGTTTTAGTTTACTCAAAAGAAGAAAATAAAAAGAACAATTTTAAAACTAATTTTAATCGTAATTATGACAACTCAAAGTTCAAAAGCACAAGAATTAACTAAAAATTATCCGTTAGAAAAAGACGTTTTAACAATCGACGGCATAATCAAAGCATTTTATGAAGTCGTTTCAGGGGAAGCAGGGGAAAAAAGACAATGGGAAAGAGATTCATCAATTCATGATCCAAATGCAATTTATTCATACTTGGACAACGTAAATGGGGAATTAAAACAAGTAACAATGTCGCTGAAAGATTTTCACAAAAAAACGGATGCAATGATAATGGAAACTGCATTTTATGAAAGTGAAATCAATAGAGAAATGAGATTATTTGGAAATATTGCACATGTTTGGAGTACATATGAAACGAGATTGGTAAAAAATGGACCAGTAGCAAGAAGAGGAATTAATAGTATTCAACTTTTCTTCGATAATGGAAAATGGAGTATTGTTTCGCTGATATTTGAAAGAGAAAGAGAAGAAAAAATTCCAAAAACATTTGAACCAAATTAATAAATTTTGATAAAAAAAATATCGTCCAACCGCCATTTGCAAAATAGCAGATTTAGGCTCAAATTAAAGTTGGTATTGTAATTGAAAAATCAGTCTTTAATTGAAAATTTAGACTCACTTAATCCGCCACATATACAAGAAGTCAAATGTTAGATATTATATAAAATATTTATAAAAAAAAACAGAAAAATATTTGTTTAATATTGAGATAAATCAAGTAAAATCAACCACTCTACTCTGATAAAAAGTTCCTTATAATCAAATCAAAACCCAAACCATCATGCTTACCGCAATCAACCCAAAGTTACCCATGCGTAACAAAGCAATTACACGGAATTTCTACATCAACCAATTGGGTTTTCAGGAATGGGGTAATGCAGACTTTGATGGGTATTTGATGGTGCAAAAAGACAGCATTGAAATTCATTTTTTTGAGTTTGCAACTATTAATGCTGTTGAAAATTACTCAGGAGTTTACATTCGGGTACAGGATATTGAAAACGTTTATAATAACTTCTTGAACAACGGCGTTGCCATTCATCCCAATGGTCCTCTGGAAATCAAACCTTGGGGACAAAAAGAATTTTCGATATTGGACCCAGATCATAATCTATTGACTTTCGGGCAAAGTTTGTAGCGAATGGGCAGTCATAAAAAAGCAATTTTGTATTTTTACATTCTAATTAAGACTTCAAAAAAATGAAAATACTATTGCTAGGCTCAGGCGAATTAGGAAAAGAATTTACAATCGCTGCACAACGCATCGGGCAAATTGTAATCGCTGTGGACAGTTACGAAAATGCTCCGGCAATGCAAGTTGCCCATGATTTTGAAGTCATCAACATGCTAGACGGAGATGCATTAGACAAAATCGTCGCCAAACACCAACCAGATTTCATCGTTCCTGAAATAGAAGCCATTAGAACCGAACGTTTTTATGATTACGAGAAGCAAGGAATCACTGTAGTTCCTTCTGCGAAAGCGGCAAACTTCACGATGAATAGGAAAGCAATTCGGGATGTAGCATCCAAAGAATTAGGATTAAAAACCGCCAAGTATCGCTACGCCACCACTGCCGAGGAATTACAAAAAGGTGTTGAAGCCGTTGGAATGCCCTGCGTGGTAAAACCCTTAATGTCTTCGTCCGGAAAAGGACAATCAACCATAAAAACCGAAGCGGATATCGAAAAAGCATGGAATTATGCTGTGGAAGGTTCCCGCGGCGATGTGGTAGAAGTAATTGTAGAAGCTTTCGTCAAATTCAATTCGGAAATCACATTATTAACCGTTGTTCAAAATAATAACCCAACACTTTTTTGTGCGCCAATTGGTCATCGTCAGGAACGTGGCGATTATCAGGAAAGCTGGCAACCCGCCAGAATATCCGACAAGGATTTGTACGAAGCGCAAGACATGGCCGAAAAAGTAACCGAAGTTTTGGGTGGTGCAGGACTTTTTGGAGTCGAATTTTTCTTAGCTGATGATGGTGTTTATTTCTCGGAATTATCGCCTCGACCTCATGATACGGGAATGGTAACTTTGGCGGGAACACAAAACTTCAACGAATTCGAATTGCATTTACGAGCGATTTTGAGTTTGCCTATTTTCGAAATTACATTAGAAAAAGCGGGAGCGAGTGCTGTAATTTTAGCTTCGGAAAATTCTACAAATCCAACCTATTCCGGAATAGAAAATATTGCTTCCTTACCAAAAACGGATTTCAGAATCTTTGGCAAACCATCTTCAAGACCGTATAGAAGAATGGCTGTGGCTTTAGTCAATGATACTTTAGAAACTCCAATTGAAGAAGTGGTAGAAAAAGCTAAAATAGCGGCTGGATTTTTAAAAATAATTTTTTAAATGATTTTAAAAACAATTATAAATAAATAGAAAATAACATTTTTATTGATACAGATTTAAATAAAAGTTAGCAAGTAATTACCAAAAAATAAATAATACAAATATGAAAAGTAAAAACATACTATTAATTCTAGCGAGTTTAACATTAATCGTAAACAGTGTTCTAAACATATTAGAAGTATCTTTTATAAATCATAAATACTCAGCAATTGTGAATATTGCAGCAAGTTTTTTTTTAGTTTATGCAGTTATTTCAAAAAACAAAAATTAACTTATTCTAACTTACCAATAGTCTCGTTTAACCATTTGAAAGTTCTTCTGAACCTTTAAATACCTTTGTTAATACTAATCACGAGGTCAAATTCAAATATCCATAACTGAATAATGATTGTCCTCGTTGTCTTAAAGGCAAAGTATTCAATGAAAAAAGTATATTTTTCAATTTTGGATTCCCTCAAATGAACGAATATTGTTCTCATTGCAATTACAAATTCGAAAAAGAACCTGGTTACTTTTTTGGAGCCATGTATGTAAATTATGGCTTAACAGCAGCACAAGGAATTGCTACCTATGTTATTGCTCAATTCTTCTTTAGCGAAACTTTCGATTTACGAATCATTCCAATCATTGCAGTAGTGATTATTGCATTGGCTTCTATTAATATTCGTGTTTCTAGATTATTGTGGATTTACATGTTTAAAAATTATTCGATGTAAAAAAAACCTGTATCTTAGCTAAAGTAAAATTTAATCATTTATGAAAAAGATATTATACTTAGCTCTTTTGTTCTCTGCAACACTTGTTAGCGCTCAGGATAAAAAAGAAGAACCAAAACCTCAAATTGTTGAAGCTTCATGCGGACAATGTCAGTTTGGGATGGAAGGACACGGTTGTGAATTAGCTGTTCGTATTGACGGAAAATCCTATTTTGTTGATGGAAGTTCCATCGACTCCCATGGTGATGCGCATGCCAAAGATGGTTTTTGTGCTGCCATAAGAAAAGCAGAAGTGGTTGGTAAAGTGGTCGACAATAAATTCAAAGTCACCTCATTCAAATTATTACCAAAAAAATAAAAAAAGGGCTTAAAAAAAAATATTTTAAGCCCTTTTTAATTACTTGGATTTCATACTCAATTTGAGATTGATATTCTCAAAACTAGAGACATCAATTACTTCTTCCAAATCTACATCAAATGAAATTTTAATACTGTCACCCACTATTGTAACTGGCAATTGATTCGATATTTGCGACGAACCCACAAAAATATTAGGATAATCTTTGACCTTGAAATAATAAAAGCTATTGCCGTTTTTGACATCGTTTTGAATTCGGGTCACTACTGATTTCAGCGATTTTTTATTCGACACACTATTCGGATTTATTTTATTATCTGCCATATTGTAAACGTTTTTAAACGAAGTCAAGGTTTCTCTCATCGTATTGCCAACGCCCACAATCGTGTAATCTGAAATGGCCACCATCGCAAACATTTTAACCAATCCGCCATCATCCTTCAGTGTCATGACATAAGTTGGTATGTTGTTGATATTATAAGGAATAGGCAATGAAGCCTTATATCCTTTCTCCTGAACTTTCCCTTGAGCAGAACTTTGAGCGGCAAATTCAGTGGCTCCACCTTGTTTATAAAAGGTCGTTTCTTTAGTTCTGGTATCCACCAATACAAAGCCTACCGCTGATTCATCTTTCCCAACCGAAGTCAATCCTGTATACCAGTAGGATTTACTGTCTTTTCCATATACCAATGTCAGTCCTTCTGTGATTTGAAGCTTGTCTGCATTCGAAAAATTCCAGTATCCATGCACATATTCACCCCAATCATTCAATTGGTCTTCGATAAATTCCAAGGGCTGAATTCGATCGACCCATTTTGGAGTTTTAGCAATTGTATAGGATCTCATGGCGCCAGATTGTGCATCAACTACAAGAGTACCGATGGCTTCTTTTCCTGAAAAACCCACTTTTTTTGCATATTTAGTGATAATCCAATACGGATTTCCAGCATCATCAATTTCAAAACTAAAATCAGCTAAACCTATTGTGGCATTGCCATTAAAATAGACGTGTCTGTGAATATCACTCTGAAAATAAGCGCCTTGCTGGTACTTAATTTTGATGGCTTTACCAGCTACGTTCTGCACTAGTCTAACATCGCGTTCATTTGTTGCCGAAACCATAACATATCCTGCAGTTCCTTCTTGATTGTTAAACCATTTAAAAAAACCAGAATGTAACAATGGCGCTACCCAATACAAATTATTATTTACTTTTTGGATACAAAAATCCCCAAGCTCTACTTGACTTCCTAAAGCGGGTTGCGAACCTAAAATTTTCTCTCCAAGCAGATGGGCAAGCTCCTCATCGACCACACGGATTTTATCAATTGAAATTGGCGCAATGTGATTAGTGATTTTTTGACCATTTTTAACCTCGCCTATTAATTTTTGATATGACTCGGAACGAAACATTTTTAGGCTGGTTGCAAAAGGCAAAACGATGCAATACACTAATAAAACAAGTACTGTAAATACTAAAAACCGATTTGGTTTGGATACGATCTTGATCTGACTGGTTTTTCCAGCGATCGCATATCCTGTAGAAAAAAGTACTGCAACAACAGCAATTACAAGTAAAATAAAAGCAAAACCCGTAAAGCCGTAATTGAGAACGGGTAAATTACCATAAAATAATAAAAACCCTAAAACCAATAAAAAAACGAAACCGCTAATTTTTCTCATGTCAAATGTTGTTTATTACCAATTAGTCTGACAACTTCAAAAGTGTTACAATGATATTCCCAAAAAAGCAAACTGCTGTCGCTTGTAAAAAAATAGTATTTTTGCAAGCTGATTGAAATAAATTTTCAATCCCTAGTAATTTTCAATTTTTAAAATAAACATATGAAAGCATACGTATTTCCAGGTCAAGGCGCACAATTTACAGGTATGGGTAAAGACTTATACGAGAGTAATCCACTTGCGAAAGAATTATTTGAAAAAGCCAATGAAATTTTAGGTTTCCGCATCACAGACATAATGTTTGAAGGAACTGCCGAAGAATTAAAAGAAACCAAAGTAACACAACCAGCTGTTTTCTTGCACTCAGTGATTTTAGCAAAGACCCTTGGTGCCGATTTTAAACCAGAAATGGTAGCGGGACATTCTTTAGGAGAATTCTCCGCATTGGTAGCAAACGGTGCTTTATCTTTTGAGGACGGATTGAAATTAGTTTCCCAAAGAGCGTTGGCAATGCAAAAAGCATGCGAAATAAAACCTTCGACTATGGCAGCCGTTTTAGGATTGGCTGACAACATCGTTGAAGAAGTTTGCGCTTCAATTGACGGAATTGTAGTGGCTGCAAACTATAACTGTCCCGGACAACTAGTGATTTCTGGCGAATACAAAGCTGTTGAATTAGCCTGCGAAAAAATGAAAGAAGCCGGTGCCAAAAGAGCCTTAATCTTACCAGTAGGTGGCGCTTTCCACTCCCCGATGATGGAGCCAGCCAGAGAAGAACTAGCTGCAGCTATTGAAGCCACGACTTTTTCAACCCCAATATGTCCGGTATATCAAAACGTAACTGCAAGTGCCGTTTCTGACCCTAACGAAATCAAGAAAAATTTAATCATTCAGTTAACCGCTCCTGTAAAATGGACCCAATCAGTTCAACAAATGATCGCTGATGGTGCTACTTTGTTTACAGAAGTTGGTCCGGGAAAAGTGTTAGCTGGTTTAATAGGAAAAATTGATAAAGAGGCGCTTACAGCAAATGCATAATTAGAATTTAGTAACAGTTTTAAGCTAAAGTCCTCATAAACTTATGTTTATGGGGATTTTTCGATATAATTTAAAACTATAGATTCTTAGCCTCTTCACAATGATTATTGATAATTCCAGTAATTAAATAATTCCGATTCTTTTTTTCAAAGAAAACATACCAAGTAGTTCGATTATTTGCCTGGTAGAAGATGTAATGTGAACCTAAATACTGAAGCTTTTGTGGATTTAGTTTATGCGGAAAACTATTTATTTCCAAGATGATGAAATCTACAATTTTATCAACATAACGCGTTGCATTTTCTTCGTAACTAAAATATTCTTGACCGAAGAGTATAAAAATCAATTCATCAAAATAAAATAGAAGTTCATCCTTAAAAATTACTTTTTCCAAGGATACGCTTTTATTCTTTTAACCATCTCAACTTTAAATTCTTCCGGAGTATACCCTCTTTCCATTTCTGCATCAAAATCAAAAGTAGATTGATCAATACCTTTTTGTTTCGTTTTGGAAACATTATAAGATACTGCAGGCTCTTCAACTTTAGTTATTTTAGGCTTTCTTTTTTCAGCATCCATGATTGATTCATTTATCTAACTAATTTACAACAAATTACTTAAACGATAAAATCCCAAATTATCATTGTGATAATTTGGGATTCTAATATTAAACTGAACACTAATCCCGAATCGTCGGGACTGATCATTGAATACTAACTTCTTATTTTCTGTTCCCATTTCCAAGCACTGGCCATCGCTTCTTCTAGCGTGGATTGTGCTTTCCATCCCAAAACATCGTTAGCTTTATCGGTATTGGCGTATGCCGAGGTTATATCGCCTTCTCTTCGTCCTACTATTTTATACGGCAACGATTTTCCACTCACTTTTTCAAAAGAGGCTATCACTTCTAAAACAGAGCTTCCCGTTCCGGTTCCTAAATTAAACGTTTCTACTTTAGTTGTATTTTTTTTATCCAATAAGCGCTGCAATGCAATTACGTGGGCTTTCGCCAAATCTACTACGTGAATATAATCACGAATTGCGGTTCCATCCGGAGTTGGGTAATCGTCTCCATAAACAGCTAATTCTTTACGTAATCCAAAACCGGTTTGCGTAATAAACGGTACTAAGTTTTGCGGAACTCCCAATGGCAATTCCCCAATTTCAGCTGACGGATGTGACCCAATTGGATTGAAATAACGCAACAAAATAGCGTTGATATTAGTGACTTTGGCCGTGTCAGTGATAATCTCTTCCCCTATTTGTTTGGTATTCCCATAAGGAGACATGGCTATTTGAATGGATGCGTTCTCAGTAATCGGCATCGTTTCGGCTTGACCATAGACCGTACAAGAGGAACTAAAAATAAAATTGGCTTCTGTTTTTTGTTGTAATTCCTGCAAAATGTAAACCAAAGCATTGATATTATTTTCATAATACAACAACGGATTTTCAACACTTTCGCCCACCGCTTTTGAAGCTGCAAAATGAATCACACCTGATATGTCATCATTTCTTTTAAAAAAATCTTGAACTTTATCTTTCTCTCTTAAATCAATTTTTTCAAAAACAGGCCTCACTCCAGTAATGTTTTGAATTCCATCTAAAACATTCAAAGAAGTGTTAGACAAATTATCTACAACAACTACTTCGAATCCTTCATTTTGCAATTCAACAACGGTGTGTGATCCTATAAATCCTAAACCTCCTGTTACTAATATCTTCATTCTTTATTTTTTTTACACATGCACCCAATGTGTTGTTATACTACATAAAAAAGACGCGATACTTCGCGTCTTATTATTATTTTAAAAATTCTAAAACGCTATCCGTAATAAATTTAATTTGCTCATCATCTAACTCTGTGTGCATTGGTAAGGAAAGCACTTCTTTTACCAATTGATTGGTTACCGGAAAATCCTCTTCTTTATATCTGGAATCCAAATATGCTTTTTGCGAATGCAACGGAATTGGGTAATAAATTGCACAAGGAATGCCTTTGTCTAATAAATGTTGCATCAATCCATTTCGATCAGCATCAAGGATTCTTAAAGTATACTGATGAAATACGTGACAGTCGCAAATATCACAAATGCTCGGTGCAATTATATTTTTGTGCCCTTCAAAAGCCGCAGAATATTTACGTGCTGCATCTTGTCTGGCTTTTCCGTATTGATCTAACAAAGGTAATTTGGCATTCAAAACTGCAGCTTGTATGCTGTCCAATCTTGAGTTTACACCCACTACATCGTGGTGGTAACGCTCATACATACCGTGGTTTACTATTCCGCGTAGTTTGTGAGCTAAAGCATCATCATTAGTAAAAATAGCACCACCATCTCCGTAACAACCTAAGTTTTTAGAAGGAAAAAAAGAAGTTGCACCTACGTGACCAATAGTTCCTGCTTTCTTTTTTGTACCGTCAGAGAACTTGCAATTAGCTCCAATAGCTTGTGCGTTATCTTCAATCACGTACAAATTATGTTCTTTGGCAATAGCCATAATCGCCTCCATATTGGCTGCACGTCCAAACAAGTGAACCGGTACAATCGCTTTTGTTTTTGGAGTTATGGCTTTACGAATCCCATCAATAGAAATGTTCATATTGTATAAATCTACGTCTACTAAAACCGGAGTTAGTTGCAACAATGCAATTACTTCAACTGTAGCTGCAAAAGTAAAATCGGCAGTGATCACCTCATCGCCAGGCTTTAAATCCAATCCCATCATAGCTATTTGCAAAGCATCAGTACCATTGGCACAAGGAATTACGTGTTTTACCTCTAAATATTCCTCTAGTGATTTTTGAAATTCGTGCACTTTTGGTCCGTTGATATACGTATTGGTGTCTAACACTTCCTGAATAGAGGCATCTACAACATCTTTTATTTTTTCATATTGACTTTTCAAGTCAACCATTTGGATTTTTTTCATTTCGATTTTCAGTTTAATGTTCGAAAGAGAAGTCTGCTATTGTATTCTTGTTCCTTTCTTAAAACGAAAAACAAAAATAGTTATTTATGTCTTGATACCAATACAACGTTTCTTAAAAAACTGGGAATAAAATAAAATAAACTGCGCTATCTTGAAAATTAAAAAAAATGATGCGTTAGAAATTCATTTAAAGAAAACGTATTTTAGCCCAAAATTTTTAGTCATGCTTTTTATCTATAATTTAGTAGTTCTATTTGCCAGTTTTCTTGTAAAGATAGTAGCGCTTTTCAGTCCCAAAATGAAACTTTTTGTAGACGGTAGAAAAGGTGTTTTTACGCAAGTTGAACAGCAAATAAAACTAACCGACAAAACAATTTGGTTTCATGCAGCATCGCTAGGCGAATACGAACAAGGATTGCCTGTAATCGAAAAGATAAAAAAACAATTCCCATCACATAAAATTGTCTTGACTTTTTTTTCCCCATCAGGTTACGAAGTCCGAAAAAACAATGCTGTAGCTGATGTTACGGTTTATTTACCAATGGACACAAAGGATAATGCAAAACAATTTCTTGACATCATTCATCCTGAAATGGTGTTTTTTATCAAGTACGAATATTGGCCGAATTACTTAAACGAACTCAAAAAACGCGACATAAAAACCTATTTAATTTCTGGAATTTTAAGAAAAAACCAAGCCTTTTTTAAATGGTACGGAGGTTTTTATAGAAAAGCGCTCGATGCTTTTACTTACTTTTTTGTTCAAAATGAAAGTTCTAAAAATTTACTTTACACCTTGGGAAAAACAAATGTTGCAATATCTGGTGACACTCGTTTTGATCGTGTGGCAACTATTTTAGAAAAAGACAATACACTTGATTTTATTGCTCAATTTAAGGACAGTACAGTGACAATTGTTGTTGGAAGTTCGTGGCCAAAAGATGAAGATTTCATTGTAAACTTCATTAATTCGACTGCTTTGAATGTGAAATTTATCATTGCTCCTCACAATATTAAAGACGAACAAATTCAAAAACTCAAAAACAGCATCAGCCGAAAAACTGTTTTATTCTCTGAAAAAGAAAATAAAAACCTAGCCGATTTTGATGTTTTTATCATTGACACCATTGGGATTTTGACCAAAATCTACAGTTATGCCGATATTGCATATGTGGGAGGAGGCTTTGGTAATCCTGGAGTTCACAATGTATTAGAACCAGCTACTTTTGGTGTTCCAATCGTTATTGGTTCCAACTATTCGCATTTTGCAGAAGCAATCGCATTGGTTAACATGGATGCGTGTACTGCGATAAACAATCAACAAGAACTCAACGAAGCTTTTGAAAATTTGATTCGAAATGAAGACATCCGTCACGAGAAAGGACATATGAGCAGCACTTTTGTACAGATGAATAAGGGCGCTACCGACGTTGTTTTACAACATGCTGCAACACATTTTAACAATGAGAAGTAAATGAAAAAAGTATTCCTTTTGTTTATGACCTATACTGTTATTTTTGCTCAGACTAAAAAACAAACTAAAAACAATTGTACTACAGCAACAAGCAATAATCCAACACGAAAACCCATGGAAAAAATTCAGAAAAACGTTTTAGGAAGCGATTTAATACTAGCAAGTAAAGATCCATTAACTGGATTTTATAGAACTGGTTTTTGCTCTACTGATGCAAACGATCGTGGCGTTCATGTGGTTGCAGCCATTGTAACTGACGCCTTTTTAAAATATTCTTTATCTCAAGGTAATGATTTAATTACGCCTAATCCAGCAAATGGATTTCCTGGATTAAAAACAGGAAATATTTGGTGTTTATGTGCTTTGAGATGGAAAGAAGCACTGCAAGCAGGAGTTGCGCCACCTGTACTATTAGAAGCTACGAATAGCAAAGCACTCGAATATATTTCTATAAAAGACTTGAAAGATAACGAATTAAAGTGATTGTACTTTACTTAAATTTTACACAATGAAAACCAAAATATGTGAAATTTGCTCAATTGCAGCCAGTACAATGTTTCGGGTTCAAATCACAGCTGGAAAAAATTGGATTTTTGTATGCCAATCTTGTTGTGAAAAATCAAAATTATTGCCTCAGTATAAATACGGAGGTACTTGGAAAGGCAAACGACACTAAGACTTTTTCTGTTCAACCATATTTCAAATCAATCATCCAGTTGTATCACACTTTTCTCAAACTAAATTATATACCAATGAAATTTTTAAAATTGTTCTTATTACTATTTGTCATTCAAACGCAAGCGCAGCAAGGCGGTATGTGGATTCCCTCTTTATTGAAAGGAATGAATGAAACCGAAATGAAGAATCTGGGCATGAAAATGTCAATTAAAGACATCTATGACGTTAATCAATCGAGTATGAAAGACGCAGTGCCGCATTTTAATGGTGGCTGTACTTCTGAAGTGATTTCGCCAAAAGGCTTATTGCTTACCAATCACCACTGTGGTTATTCTCAAATTCAATCGCATTCTTCAGTTGAGAAAGATTATTTAGCCGATGGTTTTTGGGCCTATAAAATGGAAGACGAATTGCCAAACGAGGGTTTGACTGTGACTTTTATGGTAAAAATTGAAGACGTAACTACGCAAATACTTGAAGGTACAGCGTCAATACCAAACGAGGCTGACAAACAGAAAAAAATTCAAGAAAACATCACCCGATTGAGTGCCTCTTTCCCGAAAGAATCTTGGCAAGAAAACAAAATTCGTACCTTTTATGAAGGCAATCAATACCTTCTTTTTGTAACAGAAACTTTTTCTGATGTGCGTTTGGTTGGTGCTCCACCTACATCAATAGGTAAATTTGGATCTGACACAGACAATTGGGTTTGGCCACGTCACACCGGTGATTTTTCATTGTTCCGAATTTATGCTGACAAAAACAACCGTCCAGCAAAATATTCAAAAGACAATGTGCCTTATACTCCAAAACACTTCTTACCTATTTCGCTAGACGGTGTTGCCGAAGATGATTTCACGCTTGTTTTTGGTTATCCAGGAAAAACCAACGAATACCTTCCCTCAGTAGCCATCGAACAAATTGTAAACGAACTTAATCCTGCAAAAATTGAAATTCGTGATAAAGCCTTAAAAGTAGCAGATGGTTTCATGCGTAAAGACAATGCCATTAAAATTCAGTATGCCTCTAAATATGCTAGTATTGCTAATTATTGGAAAAAATGGATTGGAGAAACTCAAGGACTTCAAAAATCGAATGCCGTAGCCGTAAAAAGAGAGGCCGAAAAAGCGTTTCAGCAAAAAATTACCAAAGCTGGTAAAGAAAAAGAATACGGCACACTCTTAGCTGATTTTGAAAAGAACTATGCAGCAATTGCTCCATATGCCTTAGCAAGAGATTATTTTTCAGAAACCGTACAACGCAATACCGAATTATTAAGTACTGCTTACCGATTGTATCAATTAGAACAAGTGTACAAATCCAAAGGAGAGCAAGCCTTTACAGATCGAAAAAACAATTTAGTTAATGGCTTAGCTGATTTCTATAAAAACTTTAATGCTGCCGTTGACGAGAAAGTTTTTGAACAATTGATTGCATTGTACGCTACAAAATCACCAAAACAATTTTTACCGAAAAGTTTAGAAAATATTGACGCTAAAAATCTAGCTGCAACACTATACACCAATTCAAGATTAACAAGCTACAACAGCTTGAAAGAAGTATTAACTGGGGACGCAGCAACCGTTTTAGCGAATTTAAATAAAGATCCTGGATATCTATTAGTAAAAGAACTTGCAGATAGCTACAACACACTAATAGCTCCTAAATATGACGAAATCAACCAAACGATAACCGCATTGCAACGCACGTACATGAAGGCGCAATTAGAACTTAATACTGATAGTAGAATTTTCCCAGATGCAAACAGCACCTTGCGCGTTACGTACGGAAAAGTAAAAGGATACGAACCCAAAGATGCCACACTTTACACTCCAATTACCTACTTAGACGGAGTAATGGAAAAGTACATTCCTGGCGACTACGAGTTTGATGTTCCCAAAAAACTAGTTGATTTGTATCAAAAGAAAGAGTTTGGTGAGTATGCTGAAAATGGAAAAATGCCTGTATGTTTTATAGGTACCAATCATACCACTGGAGGGAACTCAGGAAGTCCCGCGATTGACGCTAATGGAAACTTAATAGGCCTAAATTTTGACAGGGTGTGGGAAGGAACAATGAGTGACATCTATTACGATCCAAGTATTTGCAGAAATATCATGGTAGACATACGCTACGTACTTTTTATTATGGATAAATACGCTGGTGCAAAAAATTTAATAAGTGAACTAAAACTAGTTCACCCAAAGAAAAGCAAACAACTGAAAAAGAAAACCTTAAAGTAAAATCAAGACCTCAACAACAATATTAAGCATTTATTAGTTATTTGACTTTGTTGGCACAATCCTTGAATATGTTTTCGGCGTTGACAAAAAATATTATTTTTTAAAAAAAAAATAAAAAAATATTTTACATATTAAAAAATTTATATCTTTGCCACGAATTAATAATTAACCTTTTATATTAAATTAAGATGAAAAAAGTATTTTTAAGTTTAGCTGCTGTTGCTGTTTTGACTGTTGTATCATGTAAAAAAGCTGACGCTCCTGCTGAGGACGCTGCTGCTACTGTTGATTCTGCTGCTGCTGTTGTTGATTCTGCTGCTGCTGTAGTTGATTCTGCTGCTGTTGTTGTTGATTCTGCTGCTGCTGTTGCTACTGAAGCTGCTGCTACTGCTACTGAAGCTGCAAAAAAATAATTAGAACTCAGTTCTAAAAATTTTAAAGCCATCCGCTCTGCGAGATGGCTTTTTTATTGGGTATAATTTTCGATTGTCTCAGTAGAAAAAGATTAATAAAAAAGTGAGTTGTAAAAATTTAATTTTTACAACTCACTTTTTTATGTATACTGGTACTAAAAAAACCTTTTAATCAGAAAAAATAAAATCGTTACCAGAGAAATCCAACACCTCTGAATTTACTCCATATCGCACGATTTCGTCGATTCCCTTCTGCAAACGCAACGAAGTAGTATATTTTCTACTTGTTGCAAAATGATTGCCATCTAGCATCAATTTAAAATAGAATTTCCCACTAGAGGATTTAAATTTCAAAAAGTCAGCCAAACCAATAGTTGCTTTAAATTTTTCAATGTCTTCCTCGCACTCAAACTTGAGTTCATAACTTAAACTTGTAAAAACAACTTTTCCCTTTCTGGAAGTAAAAACAAATTTATATTCGTCGTTATATCGTTTACTGATAACAAAAGCGCCCATTAAATTTTAGATTTTAGATTTTAAATTGTGGATTTTAGATTTTAGATTTTAGATTCTAAACAGGGAGCTTAGACTTGACTTCCGTAAAATCTCATTGTTCTAAATTACAAATTTCTTTAAATAAAAAAAGCTCCAAACATAGTTTGAAGCTTTTTAGTACTCAGAGCGGCTCCGAAGCTTCGGAGTTGAACCCTCCCTAGAACATCATAATTTACTTTGAATATCTAACAAGATATTCGAATCAACTATTATTTTCTCTAAAAAAACTCTAGATTTCATTCTTTTCAAAAAATTCTCTAATCCATATGCTTTCTGACTGGACTCACACTCAAAACTTAAATTCAACTCCCAGGGAATTCCCTTCACAGTAAATGATTCACTATAAAATCCAGAATTGTGTTCACACAACCTTTTTGAGACATCATCCGTAGTTCCTACGTAATATCTGTCTAATTTTTTAGAATAAATTATATAAATGAAATACATTTAAATTATTTAATAAAAAAAGCTCCAAACATAGTTTGAAGCTTTTTAGTACTCAGAGCGGCTCCGAAGCTTCGGAGTTGAACCCTCCCTAGAACATCATAATTTACTTTGAATATCTAACAAGATATTCGAATCAACTATTATTTTCTCTAAAAAAACTCTAGATTTCATTCTTTTCAAAAAATTCTCTAATCCATATGCTTTCTGACTGGACTCACACTCAAAACTTAAATTCAACTCCCAGGGAATTCCCTTCACAGTAAATGATTCACTATAAAATCCAGAATTGTGTTCACACAACCTTTTTGAGACATCATCCGTAGTTCCTACGTAATATCTGTCTAATTTTTTAGAATAAATTATATAAATGAAATACATTTAAATTATTTAATAAAAAAAGCTCCAAACATAGTTTGAAGCTTTTTAGTACTCAGAGCGGGACTTGAACCCGCACGAACATTGCTGTTCACTGGATTTTAAGTCCAGCGTGTCTACCAATTTCACCATCCGAGCATTATGTGGTGTCGAGCGAAAAACGGGGCTCGAACCCGCGACCTCGACCTTGGCAAGGTCGCGCTCTACCAACTGAGCTATTTTCGCATTTTCAATTCTTAGAAAGAACCGCGATACTTGTTCTGTATTGCGGATGCAAATTTAAGACATTTATTGAATTAAACAAGCCTTTTTTATAAAAAAATTACCAATAAAAGATAACGTTCTGATACCGTAATCTTTAAAACAAAATAAATTATTTTCTAGTCAACATTCTTTTAATCTCATTCAATTTCATTAAGGCTTCCATCGGAGTAATCGTATTTATATCCAAATTTATAATCTCTTCTTTGATTTCCTCTAATAATGGATCATCCAGATTAAAGAAACTCATTTGCATATCGTCTTGTGCCGCTTTAATTCCGTTCAGCGCATCGCTGGAATGATTCTTTTCTAATTTCTTCAAAAGCTTTTGCGCTTTCAAAATTACAATCTGAGGCATTCCTGCCATTTTTGCTACGTGTATTCCAAAACTATGCGCGCTTCCTCCTTTTACCAATTTTCGAATAAAAAGCACGGTATCTTTTAATTCTTTGACAGCCACATTATAATTCTGAATTCTAGGCAATGATTCGCTCATTTCATTCAATTCATGATAATGCGTTGCAAACAAGGTTTTGGGTTGTGAAGGATGCTCGTGTAAAAATTCTGCAATTGCCCATGCAATAGAAATTCCGTCATACGTACTAGTTCCTCTTCCAATCTCATCTAAAAGTACTAAACTCCTATCTGAAATATTATTCAAGATAGAGGCAGTTTCATTCATTTCGACCATAAAAGTAGATTCTCCCATCGAAATATTATCACTTGCTCCTACTCTCGTGAATATCTTATCGACAATTCCCATTCTCACGCTTTCTGCAGGGACAAAACTTCCCATTTGTGACAAGAGTACAATCAGCGCGGTTTGACGCAAAATAGCTGATTTTCCCGACATATTGGGACCCGTAATCATAATCAACTGCTGTGTTTCTCTATCCAAGAAAACATCGTTGGCAATATATGGCATCCCGACCGGTAATTGCTTTTCGATAACTGGATGCCTTCCGTTTTTAATTTCCAATTCGAATGTTTCGTCCAGTTCAGGACAAACATATTTATTTTCGATAGCCAATTGCGTAAATGAACACAAACAATCCAGTTGCGCTACCAAATTAGCATTCATTTGAACTGGCTTGATATAAGTAGCAATCCAACTGACTAATTGCTCGAATAATTCTACTTCTATTTTATGAATTTTTTCTTCGGCACCTAGTATTTTGGTTTCGTATTCTTTTAATTCCTCAGTAATATACCGTTCCGCATTAACCAAAGTTTGTTTTCGAATCCATTCCGTAGGAACTTTATCCTTGTGCATATTCCTAACTTCGATGTAATAGCCAAAAACATTATTAAAGGAGATTTTCAACGAAGAAATTCCTGTCGCTTGTGATTCTCGTTTTTCAATTCCTTCTAAAAATTCTTTGCCAGAAGTTGATATAGCGCGTAAATCATCCAACTCAGCACTAATTCCTTTGGCAATGGCATTTCCTTTGGCGATAGCCACAGGCGCATCTTGATTTAAAACGGTTTTGATTTTTTCGCGCAACAATTCGCAACTATGTAAACTGTCCCCAATAACTTTTACGGCTTCTTGCGGACTTTCTAACGCCAAAGTTTTTATTGGAATAATGGCATCCAATGATTCTTTCAGGTAAACCACTTCACGCGGCGATACTTTGCCGGCAGCAATTTTTGAAATCAAACGCTCTAAATCTGAAATTTGCTTGATTTGATTTTGGATGTTTTTTAAAACAGGCTGATTATTTTTTAAATACGAAACCACTTCATGCCTACTTTTTATTTTAGCACTGTCTTTCAATGGAAGTGCCAACCATCTTTTTAGTAAACGGCCACCCATTGGCGAAAGCGTTTTATCAATAACATCCAACAATGTCACCGCGTTTGGATTATAACTGTGGTATAATTCCAGATTGCGAATCGTAAAACGATCCATCCAAACATAAGCATCTTCGGCAATACGCTGAATCGCTGTTATATGTTGTACTTTATTATGCTGAGTTTCGGACAAATAATACAAAATGGCTCCCGAAGCAATGATTCCTTCTTTCAATTCTTCTATTCCAAAACCTTTCAAAGAAATTGTCTGAAAGTGCTTCGTTAAGGTTTCAAATGCGTAATCTTCTTTGTAAATCCAATCTTCCAAGTAAAAACTATGGTAATCTTCACCAAAAATTTCCCGGAAATCATTCTTATTATTTTTAGGAATCAGAACTTCACTTGGATTAAAATTTTGTAACAGTTTGTCAATATATTCTGCATTGCCTTGCGCCGTTAAAAATTCACCTGTAGAAACATCTAAAAATGAAATCCCTATAGATTTATTGGCAAAGAAAATGGAAGCTAAAAAGTTATTCGTTTTTGATTGTAAAACCTCATCGTTCATAGAAACTCCCGGAGTCACCAGTTCAGTAACGCCGCGTTTTACAATCGTTTTAGTCATTTTTGGATCTTCTAGTTGATCACAAATTGCTACACGAAGTCCTGCTTTGACTAATTTGGGTAAGTATGTATTTAAGGAATGATGCGGAAAACCAGCCAACGCCGTTTCCGTTTCGGAGCCTGCTCCACGCTTCGTTAAGACAATGCCTAATATTTTTGAAGCACGAACTGCGTCTTCTCCAAATGTTTCGTAAAAATCTCCTACACGAAATAAAAGACAAGCATCAGGATACTTTCTTTTGATTTCATTGTACTGTTTAATTAACGGAGTTTCCTTAACTACTTTATCTTTAGATGCCAATTGTATTAATGTTTAAAAATGATAAAAATAACAGCGAATTTATCGATTTTAAAACAAATAAATACGGAGTTCAAAGAATTAAACTATTTTAAGAAAGTTTTAAGTCATAATTTCTATTTTTTATTTAGATTTGTATCTACTTTTAAATTGAAAATAGATATGAAAAAAATAATTACCCTAGCTATGCTAGTTGTTTTAGGAGTAGCAACTTCTACCGCACAAGAAACTTCAAAAAAATTGAAAGCAACTACTGCTAAAGTTGCCGCAAAAGTGAATGGCGCAGGAATGGTTTTCGTAACTGAAACTATCGACTACGGTACCGTAGCTCATAACTCTGATGGCAAACGCGAATTTGTTTTCACAAATAATGGAAACAAACCTTTAATTATTACAAATGCGCAAGGATCTTGTGGTTGCACGGTTCCTACTTACCCAAAAGAGCCAATTGCTCCAGGTGCAAAAGGAGTTATTGGAGTAAAATATGACACTTCAAGAGGTGGTCAACCGTTTAGCAAAACAGTTACTTTAACAACTAACGCTGTTGTTCCTACTAAAACACTTACAATAAAAGGAAATGTTTTAGCTCCTGAATCTTCAAAAAGCTAAATCTTAATTAAATATACAAAAAAGCTTCCATTAACTTCGGAAGCTTTTTTTTTGAATAATTTACAATATATGAGAAAGCTAGAAAACAGTGAACTAGAACGAAAATCCATCGAAGACTTTAAACAAGCTAAAAAAACACCGCTGATTTTAGTGCTAGATGACATCCGGAGTTTGCATAATATTGGCTCTGTTTTTAGAACTGCCGACGCTTTTCTAATTGAAAAAATATACTTATGTGGTATTACTGCCACTCCTCCAAATAAAGAAATTCACAAAACAGCACTTGGTGCGACAGAAACTGTTGTATGGGAACATTATGAAAATGTTATTACTGTTATTGAAAAATTAAAGGCTGATGATGTCATGACACTTGCCATTGAGCAGGTAGAAAGTGCTGTTTTTCTTCAAAATTTTGAAATTCAAAAAGGAAAAAAATATGCTTTAGTTTTTGGAAACGAAGTTCATGGTGTTTCACAAGAAGCAGTTGCGTTATGCGATGGTTGTATTGAAATTCCTCAATTAGGCACTAAGCATTCTTTGAACATAGCTGTGAGTGCAGGAATCGTGGTTTGGGATTTGTTTAAACAATTCAATAATTAGATTTTAAACTGCTTAGCGTATTGGAAGAGACAAAAATGCAGTCATTCTCTAATTCTCACTACCATTATCTGATTTTTTTACTTAAAAAACCCTAGGTTATAAAAACTGGAGCGTTCAATAAACTATTCTATTTTTTTTTGAATTGCGTCTAAAATAAAAAGGTAATCTTCTTGGTTTTTCACAAAATCCCGATCCGAAACATCAATAATTAGAACATTCAAATCAGTTTGAGATTTAATATAATCCAGATAACCGCTATTGATTTTATCTAAATATTCAGCTGGGATTTTTTGCTCGTAGCTTCTGCCGCGTTTTTTAATGTTTTGCAAAAGTCTTTCTGAATTTTGATACAAATAAATATACAAATCCGGTTTTGGCATTTCTCTGTAAATGATATCAAAAAGATTGCGATACAAACGATATTCGTCTTCCGCCAAAGTTATTTTGGCAAAAATCAAAGATTTAAAAATATGATAATCCGCCACTAAAAAATCTTTAAACAAATCAAATTGCGCTAAATCATCTGATAATTGTTGGTATCTGTCCGCCAAAAATGACATTTCAAGTGGAAACGCGTATCGGTTTTGATCTTTATAAAATTTAGGTAAAAAAGGATTGTCCGCAAAACGTTCCAAAACTGTTTTTGCATTAAAATCCTCAGAAATTTTTGTCGCTAAAGTGGTTTTGCCAGCTCCGATATTCCCTTCGAAAGCAACATAATTGAATTGCTCTAAAGCAATATTTCGTAGAGGACTTCGTAAATCTTGGACAATCGTACAAACGCTTTTATCTGGAGAAAGCAAAATTAATTCAGCAATATTTTTTTGAAGAATGGGATGTTTCCAATCTAAATTTAAATCTTGAATGGGTAACAAAACAAAATTCCTGTTTTGCATTAATGGATGCGGAATCTCCAGTTTTTCGGTAGTAATAATTTCTGAATCGAAAGCTATCAAATCAATATCAATGGTACGCGATTGGTATTCTTGTACTTTATTTCGCAAGCGACCCAATCGCTTTTCGATTTTTAAAACTTGACTTAAAACTTTTTGTGCCGATGAGAAAGTATGCAAAACCAGCGCACAATTGTAAAAAGCATCACTTTCAAAACCCCAAGCAGGCGTTTCATACAATCTTGAAACTTTTATTATAGTACCCACCTCCTGGTGAATCAATTCTAAGGAACGCTCGATATTTTCTAAACGATTGCCTAGATTACTGCCTATAGATAAAATGACCTGATGTTGTGATTTCATAATTGGGTGCAAATTAACTAAAAGAATTTTAGAATTAGCAATATATTTGCATCAGAAATAGATAATTGAACTTGGTTTTTCCGTGTTTTAATTTGTAACGTTTCATTCGTTTTTACGACTTATTAAAAAAATATAATTATGAGATTTTTAGGAAATGTATTGGCAACCATTATAGGTATTTTTGTTTTTTTCATGCTGTCCTTTTTTGGAATAATACTTATCGGAGCTATTTTTGGTGGTGAGTCTGAGGGTGTAGTGGTAAAAAACAATTCTGTAATTGAATTAAATTTAGAAGACATTCAAAATGATTACGCAGGGAAATTTACTGACCCATTTGTAACTATGTTTTCAGAAAACAAAAATGTAGGTTTAATTGATATTATAAATGCGATTGAAAATGCAAAAACAGATGATGACATCAAAGGAATTTCTATTTTGAACAATACATCCGCACTGGGAATGGCACAAAGTAAAGCCTTACGTGATGCTTTGGAAAGTTTTAAAAAATCAGGAAAATTCGTCATGGCGTATGCAAATTCGTATTCACAAAAAGAATATTATTTAAATTCTGTTGCTAGTCCAATTTACATCAATCCAGTTGGAGAGATGGATTTTAAGGGATTGTCTACTGAAATTATGTTCTTTAAAGATTTTCAAGAAAAATCAGGATTAAAAATGGAAGTCATTCGCCACGGAAAGTACAAAAGTGCTGTAGAGCCTTTTTTAGAAAATAAAATGAGCGATGCCAATAGAGAACAAACCACAGCATTGTTAAACTCCGTTTGGAATTCCATCACTGCTGATATTGCAAAAAGCAGAAATATATCTGTTGCTAAGTTGAACGAAATTGCTAATGGACTCCTTGCTCGAACTCCTGAAATGGCAAAAGCTCAAAAATTAGTTGACATAGTTGCATATGAAGATGTGTATCACAATGCTATCAGAAAAGCACTTAAAGTAAAAAATGATGAAGAGTACAACAAAGTATCTGTTGTAGACTATGCTCAAAAAGTTGCTACTACTTCCCAATCATTTGACAGTACAGATGAAATTGCTATCATATATGCCCAAGGAGAAATCATGGGCGGCGAAGGTGATGTAACTGTTATTGGTGAAGGTTCCATGCGTCGCTCATTGCAAGAGGCTCGAAAAAACAAAAATGTTAAAGCCATTGTCCTCCGTATTGATAGTCCAGGAGGAAGCGCTTTGACATCTGATTTGATTTGGAGAGAAATAGAATTGACCAAAAAAACAAAACCAATTGTCGTTTCTATGGGTAACTACGCAGCATCTGGTGGCTATTACATCGCTTGTAATGCCAATACAATTTTTGCCGAAGCAAACACAATTACAGGATCAATAGGTGTTTTTGGAATATTACCAAATTTTACACCGCTAGCAAATAAAATTGGTATTAACACCGAGCAAGTAGAAACGCACCAGAATGCCGCTAACTATAGTCCGTTTGTTTCCATAGATGAAAATTTCAAAGCTGTGACCTTAGAAGGAGTAGAACATATTTACAAAACATTTGTAAACCATGTAGCTGAGGGTCGTAAAATGACTTTTGCGCAAGTAGACGCAATTGCACAAGGTAGAGTTTGGACAGGTTCTGAGGCATTAAAAATAGGACTTGTGGACAAAATAGGTGGGTTAGATGATGCGATTGCAAAAGCAGCCTCTTTAGCTAAAATTAAAAATTACAGCACTCAAAATTATCCGGAATATGAGAAAAATTTCAATGACCTTTTGGCTAATTTCCCATTTGCAAAATCGAAAGCTGATTTCATAAAAGAAGAAATTGGGGTAGAAAATTACCGTATTCTGCAAGAGATAAAAAAATTACAAACTCGAAAAGGTGTTCAAGCCATTATGCCTTTTGAAATAAACATACATTAAAAAATAAGTACCCATTAAACATCCGTTGAAGCACTTGCTTGAACGGATTTTTTTTACAAAATACAATAGTTCTGTATTCTCTTGAGTTAAGAGTATGAGGGTATCAAACCATAAACGGCTATTTTATCTCCAAGACGCTCTTTTTTCACTACATTTATACATCAAAAGAAAAAAATTATGCTAAAGAAAATTTTTAAAATTATTGGAGTTTTTATTCTTCTTTTAATCATTACTTTATTTGCTGCGCCCTATATATTTCAGGACCAGATCAAAGCAAAAATTGCCGAGGCCATCAATGCCAAAGTCGATGCAAAGGTTTCCTTTGCAGAGGCTGATTTAAGTTTGTTTAAAAATTTCCCAAATGCAAATGTAACTTTAGAAAAATTAGTGATTATAAACAAGGCTCCTTTTGAAGGTGACACATTGATTTCATTGGGCGAACTGAATTTAAAAATGTCAATTAAAGAGCTTTTTAAAGGCAAAGAAGAAGCGATTGCAATTGACGGAATCACTTCAAAAAATGGATTAATCAACATCATCTTTAACAAAAATGGTGTCGGAAATTATGATATTGCTTTAAAGGATGAAAAAACTACAGCGGGTAGCAAAAGCAGTCCGTTATCTTTGAAAATTCAAGAGTATGAAATCGAGAATTTCAAGTTTCGTTATTTTGACGAAAGTTCAAAAATAAAAATGGTAATCGACAGTTTAAACCATAAAGGAACAGGGAATTTTGCAGCGCAAAAATTAGATTTAGTTACCAAGTCGACTGCAAAAGTTTCGCTCGACATGGACAAAGTCAATTATATGAATAATGTCTCATTAACGCTAGATGCAGTTTTAGGAATTGATTTAAACACTAGTAAATACACGTTCAAAGAAAACAAAGCATTAATCAATCAATTGCCGTTAGAATTTGATGGTTTTATTCAAATGGTAGAAACGGGTCAGCAATATGATTTGAAATTTAAAACGCCTACTTCTTCTTTCAAAAATTTCTTAGGAATAATTCCTGCAGCGTATGCCTCGAGTTTAGACAATGTGAAAACAACTGGAGATTTTACTGTAATGGGTTTTGCAAAAGGCCTATATTCAGATACAACGGTTCCGAAATTTAATATTGAAATCGCATCCAATAACGCTTCTTTTAAATATCCTAACTTACCTAAAACCGTTGAAAATATTGTTATTGACACTAAAATCATCAATGAAACAGGAATCCTTAATGATACATATGTCAATTTGGAAAAACTTTCTTTTCAGATTGATCAAGATGTTTTTAATGCCAAAGCCAACATTAGAAACATAACACAAAACGCTATTGTTGATGCCGCTTTAAAAGGCACAATCAATTTAGCGAATCTCTCAAAAGCGTATCCTATAAAGTTAGAAAAGCCCTTGTCTGGAATTTTAAAGGCCGATGTTACGACTAAATTCGACATGCAATCAGTGGAGAAAAGTCAGTACGAAAACATCAATAATGCGGGAACCATGAGTTTATCAGGCTTCCAGTATGCCGATGAAAATGGAAAAACAATGAACATTAGCACTGCTGTAGTGCAGTTTAATCCTAGTCAAGTCAATTTACAGCAATTAAATGCAACTACTGGGAAAAGTGATATTAGCGTGACTGGAGTTTTAGAAAATTTTTATGGATTTATTTTTAGAAATCAGGAATTGAAAGGAAACTTCAGGATGAACTCCAAGCAATTAGCCGTTGATGATTTTATGACAACTGGAGAGGATAAAAAATCTACAACTGCTGCTGCTAAAAAACCAGAAGCAATGAAGATCCCTGCTTTCTTAAATTGTACGCTAATAGCAAATGCCACTACCGTTTTGTACGACAATTTAACCCTGAAAGACGTCTCTGGAAAACTAATCGTGAAAGACGAAAAAGTAACCTTAGAAAATGTAAAAACATCTATTTTTGGCGGAACAATTGGGGTAAATGGAGCGGTTTCGACAAAAGGCAAAACACCCATTTTTAATATGGATTTGAAACTGAATCAAGTCGATATTGCACAATCGTTTACCCAACTGGACATGTTGAAAAAAATTGCACCAATTGCAGGAATTATAAACGGAAGGTTGAATTCAAACATTAAACTCAATGGAAATTTGGATGCCACTGAATTTACTCCAGACTTAAAAACACTTACGGGAGATTTACTAGGTCAGTTGCTTTCTACGACAGTAAATTCTAGTAATTCGACGTTATTGACGGCTTTAGGTTCCAACTTGAAATTTATAGACGTAAGCAAAATTAATTTGAATGACGTAAAAGCTGCGATCACCTTCAAGGATGGAAAAGTAAATGTAAAACCATTTGATATCAAGTACAAAGACATTAAAGCAACAATTGGTGGAACGCATGGTTTTGACCAAAGCATGAATTACAATTTAAAATTTGATGTTCCAGCAAAATATCTAGGCTCGGAGGCCAATGCGTTAATTGCAAAACTTTCTGCTGCTGATGCTGCTAAACTAGAAAGCTTTCCCATAACGGCAACGCTATTGGGTAATTTCACCAATCCAAAAATAACAACTGATATTAATAGTGCGGTTACAAAATTGACAACTCAGTTGGTCAACCAACAAAAAGACCGATTGGTGAAGCAAGGAACATCAGCCTTGACGGATTATATCAATAAAAACAAGAAACCTGGTGACACTACAAAGACAGCTTCTCCCGCTGTTCCCGCAACGAAAGAAGAAGTGAAAGCAAAAGCTACCGATTTACTTAACGGTTTATTTAAAAAGAAAAAGAAAGCAGTAGATACTACAAAAGTAAATTAAGACCGCTTTATGAAGCAAAAAAGAGGGATTTCACCAAGTGAGATTCCTGCTTTTTTATTGAATTTTATACTTGAATCTAAACAACGAAACTATTTGATTTTGAGATTTTACCATTAAGGAATTAAGAAAAATTAAGCTCTAAATCTTAATGAAACTTAATTCCTTAATGGTTAAAAAACCTGTGTTTCTTAAACATTAATTGTAACTACATACCCTTCGGAACCCCTAATATTGAAAACGCTTCCATCTTCAAAAAGTAAATATTGCCCTTTTATTCCAGTAAGTTTTCCCTGAAAATGTGGTGTTTTATCTAAACTTAAACTATTTACTTTGGCGGGATATTCCAGAACAGGATAATGCATCTCGTACAAATCATTTTTTTGCGAATAAAAATATTCTTGAACTTCTGTTGGAATTAAGTTTTCTACTTTTAATCGCTCCGCTACCAAGTCAATTTGCTCCACATTATTTGTTAGCATTTTACGCCAGTTGGTTTTATCGGCATAGTGGTTTTTCAGTGCCACCTCGGTAATTCCTGCTAAGTAGCGATTGGGAACTTCTACAATAGAAATGGCTTGGTTCGCACCTTGATCAATCCATCGCGTTGGCACTTGTGTTTTACGGGTCACGCCCACTTTGACTTCGCTAGACAAAGCCAAATAGACAATATGCGGTTGCAATTGTACTTTTTCTTCGTATGCTAAATCCCGATCCTGTATACCAAGATGTGCCGTACTCAACTCTGGTTTCATAATCCAGTCGCCCACTGCAGGACTGGAATAAAAACAATCGTAACAAAATCCTTGACGGAATATTTTTTTCTTTTTGGAGCAATTCAAGCATTGAAAGCCTACAAAACTAATTTCTAGGCTCTTGTTCAGTAATTGATTTACATTTAAAAAACTATTTTCGAAAACTAAATAATATTGAATTGGATTTCCAAATTCAGTTTGCATTTTTTTGAGTACACCTTCGTAAGTCATGCGCTTTAAAGTTTCGGGTTTTACACAAGTTGTTAAACAAATTTTGTTATTTTTGGTAAAGTTATCATTCGTAATTCATAATTCATAATTTAAAAATGCCACTAACCATAATCAATTCGTTTGCTTCATGGGTTCTCAAACAAAGAATTCATCAGATCGAACTTTTCTTGAAATATCCAAATGAGGTTCAGGAAGAATTGCTTTTGGATTTAATTCAGTCGTCTAAAAATACTGCTTTAGGCAAAGAGTATGATTATGCAACTATACATTCCTATGCAACTTTTGCAGAAAGGATCCCTATTTCAACCTACGAAGAATTACAACCATTAATAGAGCGTACCCGCACCGGAGAGCAAAATGTTTTTTGGGACACTCCCATAAAATGGTTTGCCAAATCTAGCGGAACGACCAATGCCAAAAGTAAATTTATCCCTGTAAGCAATGAAGCCTTAGAGGATTGTCACTACAAAGGCAGCAAGGATTTGTTGTGTTTGTATTTGAACAATAACGAGGAATCAGAATTGTTTCTGGGTAAAAGCCTGCGTCTTGGGGGAAGTTCCCAAATCTATGAAGACAATAATACGTTTTTTGGCGATTTATCCGCAATCTTGATTGAAAATATGCCTATTTGGGCGGAGTTTAGCAGTACGCCTAGCAATAAAATTTCTTTGATGAGCGAATGGGAAACCAAAATTGCTGCGATTATCAACGAAACTAAAAATGAAAATGTAACCAGTTTTGCCGGTGTACCTTCCTGGATGTTGGTACTTATGAATAAAATGCTAGAAGAAACAGGAAAAGGGAATTTATTTGACCTTTGGCCCAATCTTGAAGTGTACTTTCATGGTGGTGTGAATTTTGAGCCGTACCGTGAACAATACAAAAAAATACTTCCGAAAAAAGATTTTAAATACTACGAAATATACAATGCCTCTGAAGGTTTTTTTGCCATTCAGGATTTAAATTATTCCAGTGATTTATTATTGATGTTGGACTATGGTATCTTCTATGAGTTCATTCCGATGGATACTTTTGGGACACTGGATCAAAAAATTATTCGATTGGCTGATGTGGAATTGTTTACCAATTATGCTTTGGTAATCACAACTAATTCTGGTTTGTGGCGCTATTTGATTGGTGATACCGTTCGTTTCACGTCATTAAATCCGTACCGCATTCGGGTAACGGGAAGAACCAAACATCACATCAATGTTTTTGGCGAAGAATTAATGGTCGAAAATACCGATCAGGCTATAGCCAAAGCGTGTAAACTAACCCAAATGGAAGTGGTCGATTACACCGTGGCTCCAGTATTTATGGAAGGCAAAGAAAAAGGTGCCCATGAATGGATGATTGAATTTAAAAATCCTCCTGCAGATGTATCACAATTCCAGAAAGCACTAGATGAATCTATACAATCTTTAAATTCAGATTACGAAGCCAAACGCTACAACAACATGACATTAAACCCACTAATAATCAACGTAGCGCGAAAAAATTTGTTTTACGATTGGTTAAAAGACCACGACAAGTTGGGTGGGCAACATAAAATTCCGAGATTATCCAACCAAAGAGATTATTTAGAGCAGTTGAAAAGCATGCAATTGGAAACTGTATAAAATTGGAAAAGTTGAAAAACACCTTTTATATCTTGATTACACTTTTTATTATAAGTTCTTGCGGACCGCACCGAATGCGTTGTGGCGCTAGAGGAATTTGTAAAGTTCCCGAAAAACAAATATTTGAACAACCTGAAAAAATAAAGCATAAAATTACAGTAGCGTTTTATACCTTATCAAATAAGTATTCTAAATAAAAAATTATTCTCTTAAACAAACACTCACTTAATGTGCAATTTTTATTTGCATATCCAGGTCAAAAAATTAAATAAACATCATGATAGAAAACATAGCCATTTTTGTTCCAGCACTTTTAATTTTAATTATTTCAATTATTTTGATTGATTTGTATTTATTAGTTCGAAAAACACTTGTACTTAAAATAAAATATTATTCAGACTTAGTGAATAGAATTAAACCTAAGGAATCTGAAAATCTCTCGACCAAGAAACATGACTAAAACCTGAAAAAGTGTTTACCGTTAAAGCATAAAAAAGGCTGTAAAAAATCACTTTTTTGAACAGCCTTATTTTATAAGTATTACAGTATTTTACTCCTACTCCATCATATCAATATGCCTGTCGTGGTAGCCTAGTAAGTATAAAACACCATCCAGACCTAAACTAGAAATAGAACTTTCGGCTTTTTCCTTTACGGTTGGTTTAGCATGAAAAGCAATACCTAGACCTGCTAGATTCAACATGGGCAAATCATTGGCGCCATCACCCACAGCAATAGTTTGATTGATGTGAATGCCTTCCTTGTCTGCAATGGCTTGTAAATATTCGGCTTTCTTTTTACCATCAACAATTTCGCCCAAATAATTACCGGTTAATTTACCGTTGATAATCTCAAGTTCATTAGCATGTACATAATCGATTCCCAATTCTTTTTGAAGGTATTTCCCAAAAAAAGTAAACCCTCCAGAGAGAATCGCTGTTTTATAGCCATAGTATTTCAAGGCTTTCATCAAGCGATGAGCGCCTTTGGTAATAGGTAAATTTTCAGCAACCGTTTGCAGTACCTCTTCACTCAAGCCTTCGAGTAAAGCCATGCGTTGTTTAAAGCTTTCGCTAAAATCGATTTCCCCATTCATCGCTGCTTCTGTAATGGCACGAACTTGCACACCCACACCTGCTAACTCCGCTAATTCATCAATAACCTCGGTTTGAATAAGAGTCGAATCCATATCAAAACACACCAGGCGTCTGTTTCTTCGGTACATATTGTCCTCCTGAAACGAAATATCCACATCTAAGGTTCTGGAAATTTCCATAAAACTAGCCGTCATAAAAGACTTATCTATGATAGTTCCTGTCACTGACAATTGGATGCAAGAGCGCGGGAATTCTTCTTTTTCGACAATAGAAACCCGACCTGTTAAACGCTTAATCGAATCAATATTCAAATTTTGATTGGATAAAATCTGAGTCACAGCGGCTAATTGCACAGCAGTCAATGTTTCTCCTAACACATTGATCGAATAGCGTTGTTTGCGTTGTCCTTTGACCCAAATCTCATAATCTGAAATAGAAACAGGACTAAACTTAACCTTCACGCCCAATTCATAGGCTTTAAACAATAAATCTTTCAAAACGGGACCTGAGGTTGATCCCGCTTTGATTTCGAACAAAATTCCTAGGGAAAGCGTGTCATGAATATCTGCTTGACCAATATCTAAAATAATGGCGTCGTAATTTGCTAAAATAGATGATAATCCAGCTGTTACTCCAGGTTTATCTTGGCCAGAAACTTTCAATAAAATAACCTCGTTTTCTTCTAGTTGCATGCTGTACTTATTTGATTTAGAAAGGACAAAATTCGGTATTTTGACCTTGATAAAAAAAAATAAGGTTCCTTTTTACAAACAATAACATATAGTGTAATTTACCCCTAAAAAAACCTGCTCAAATCAATGAACAGGTTCGTATTTTTGAGAAATATGTAATTTCTATGACGCAATCTCCAATCGCTTCTATAAATTTTTATTCAATGTTTCTTTAGCGTAATTGCATCAATTTCTAATGTTTTATCGTCCAAGCTTTATAAAATTGAATTGTGATTTTCAATTAAAAAAATGTAGTCGTCAATATCTGCTTCTTATTTAATAATTTAGAAAATTATACTACTATTTTTAGTATTTTTGTACCAAATTGGTACACATAAAAAAACAGATATGATAGTCATAAGTAGTAGAGAATTTAGAGATCATCAGAAAAAATATTTTGATTTGATCGACGATAACGAACAGGTAATTGTGCAGAGAGGAAAGAATAAAAGTTATAAATTAGTACCAATTATGCAGGATGAAAGTTTAATGACAGAAGCTGAATTTTATGCAAAAATTGATCGCGCTCTAAAACAGGCCGAAGAAGGTAAAGTGTTAGAGATTAAAAGTGCGCAAGAATTCAAGTCTTTGCTTGGTTTATGATATACCAAATTAAATTTTCCGAAGAAGCTTTAAAAGATATTGAACGTCTCAAAGAAAGTGGAAACAAATCCGTATTAAAGAAATTAGCGAAGTTGTTTTTGGAGCTTCAGGAGCATCCTTATACAGGAACTGGTCAGGTAGAACAATTGAAATATTACGAAGTTCAAACACTATCGAGAAGAATAAATAGAGAACATCGATTAGTATATAGGATTCAAGAACAATTTGTAACAGTATTGGTTTTGAGTGCATTTGGACATTATTAAAATGAAACTGTACTCACTAAGCTAATAAAAAGAAATATACGAAACGGTTAAGAAAAACTCAATAATCGAATCTTGAATACACGTGGTACCTTTAACGAATAAAGCTCAAAAACGGATGTTTTTGAGCTTTATTTTGATATTTATTGAACCTCCAAATTACTTATGACGCAATCTCCAATCGCTTCAATAAATTTTTATTCAATGTTTCTTTAGCGTAATCTGCATCAATTTCTAATGTTTTATCGTCAGAACTTGGTAATTCATACATCGCATCCGTTAAAATAGCTTCGCATAACGAACGTAGTCCACGAGCACCAAGTTTATATTCTAAGGCTTTATCAACAATAAAATCAAGTGCTTCATCTGTGATAGTAAAAGTTACTTCATCCATCAAAAACAATTTCTCATATTGCTTGATCAACGCATTTTTAGGCACTGTTAAAATAGAACGTAATGTAGCTCTGTCTAAAGGATCCATGTGTGTTAATACTGGTAAACGACCAATAATCTCAGGGATTAATCCAAAATCTTTGATGTCTTTTGGGATAATGTATTGTAACAAATTGTCCTTATCGATATTATCTGTATTCTTAGAAGTAGAATACCCCACTGCCTGACGGTTCAATCTTTTTGAAATGATTCTTTCGATTCCATCAAAAGCGCCACCAGCAATAAACAAGATATTCTGCGTGTTTACCTCAACAAATTTTTGGTCCGGGTGCTTGCGTCCTCCTTTTGGTGGCACATTTACAACGGTTCCTTCTAACAATTTCAATAATGCTTGTTGCACCCCTTCGCCAGAAACGTCACGAGTTATAGACGGATTGTCGCTCTTGCGTGCAATTTTATCAATTTCGTCAATAAATACGATGCCGCGTTCTGCTTTGGCTACATCATAATCAGCTGCTTGCAAAAGACGTGTCAAAATACTTTCGACATCTTCTCCTACATAACCTGCTTCTGTAAGAACGGTAGCATCAACAATAGCTAACGGTACATCCAACATTTTGGCAATGGTTTTAGCAACCAATGTTTTTCCTGTTCCTGTTTGTCCCACCATGATGATGTTGCTTTTTTCAATCTCCACCTCATCGTCTAGCTGCTGTTGCATCAAACGTTTGTAGTGATTGTACACCGCAACCGACATTACTTTTTTAGTTTGGTCTTGTCCAATTACATATTGGTCTAAGAACGCTCTGATTTCTTTTGGTTTTTTCAAAATCAAATCACCCACTAGTTTTGAACTACCGGATGTTTTTAATTCTTCCAGAACAATTCCGTGTGCCTGCTCGATGCATTTATCACAAATGTGAGCATCAATTCCTGCAATTAATAAATTAGTTTCTGGCTTTTTTCTACCACAAAACGAACATTCTAATTTTTCTTTCGCCATTCTTTTTAGTCTAAAATCATAAAGTCATAAGGTCGAAAGTTCCTAGCATTGCTTTTGACTTTCGACCTTCGACTTTCGACTGTATTTTTATCCTCTTCTTAAAACCTCATCTATCATTCCGTATTCTTTAGCTTCATCTGCTTTCATCCAGTAATCACGCTCACTGTCTTTGTGCACTTTGTCGAAAGTTTGTCCAGAATGGTGCGAAATAATATTGTACAACTCGTCTTTCAGTTTCAACATTTCGCGTAAGTTAATTTCCATATCTGTTGCAACTCCTTGCGCTCCGCCAGATGGCTGGTGAATCATTACTCTTGAATGTGGCAAAGCCGAACGTTTTCCTGCTGCTCCCGCACACAACAATACCGCTCCCATAGAAGCCGCCATTCCAGTACAAATTGTAGCAACATCTGGCTTGATGTATTGCATGGTATCATAAATTCCTAAACCTGCATAAACGCTTCCTCCTGGAGAATTCAAGTAAATTTGAATATCCTTAGACGCATCTGCACTTTCTAGGAACAACAATTGTGCTTGAACGATATTTGCAATTTGGTCATCGATTCCAGTTCCTAGAAAAATAATACGATCCATCATTAGTCTAGAAAAAACGTCTAATTGTGAAATATTCAATTGGCGTTCTTCAATAATATATGGAGTCATATTAGTTGGGTTCATTGCTGCTACGATTTTGTCGTAGTACAAGGCATTTACCCCTTGGTGCTTTGTAGCAAATTTTTTAAATTCTTTACCGTAGTTCATATTTTTTTGTTCTAAGTTTTACGTTATATCTTGTGATTCCATTTAGTGCAAAGGTCATACCTCTTTATAAATGATGTCAATATGTCTTATTTTTTAGCCCAGATTGTAACGGAAAGCTTTTTGAATTCCGTTTTTTAGTTTTTTTATTCTTGCAAAGCGACTGAAAGAAGCTCTTGCAGAGATTTAAAAAACAGAAACGGAAGAAAAAACTTGTAGTGAAAAGCTGGATTAGCTCCTAAAAACACTAAAAAATAAAAGAGCGTCAAAATTAATTTTCTGACGCTCAAATATACTTATTTTTTATTGTTTTGCATTTGTAATAAAATCTTAAAATTTGAAACAACTAACGAAATTATTTTCCGTTTTTTCAACTTTTGACTTTATGACATCTGACTTTACGACTCGAATTTATTCTCCGTAAGAGGCAGCAATAAATTCATCGTAAGTAACTTCTTTCGTTGTAGGATTTGCTTTTTCTTTGAACAATTCCAATAATTTCTCTGCAACCACTTGGTCCGAAAGTCTTTTTACTTCGTCTTGATTCGACAAAACTCTAGCAACAATTCCTTGCACTTCTGCGTCAGTAGGATTTGTTTGTCCGAATTGTGCCATTTGCTGACGGATATTTTTTGTTGTGAAGGTTTTCAAATCTTCAAACGTGATTTTGATATCAGATTGAGCCATAGCTCTACCTTCGATCAATTGAAAACGCAATCCTTTCTCAGAACGAGCGTATTCTACCTCAGCTTCCTCAGGAGATAATTTTTTCTCACCAACAGTTTGCAACCATTTTTTCAGGAATTCAGCTGGTAAATCAAATTTTGTGCTTTCAATTAAAAACTCAGTAACATCACCTAATAATTTTTGATCCGCTTGCTGTGCAAATTGAGTTTCAGCATCTTCTTTAATTTTTGCTTTCAATTCATCTACCGTAGCAATAGTTCCAGCACCAAACAATTTATCAAACAATTCTTGGTCCAACTCTGCTAATTCAGCTGTATTAATCGCTTCGATGGTGAAGTTTACATCCACTTCTAAACCGTGAACGTCATCATGATTTACTTTCATTACGTCCATCAATTGGTGGTCGTCTTCAAATAAACCTTTTGTATTTACAGTCACCACATCCCCTACTTTTTTACCTAGGAACAAGTCAAAAGTCGATTTGTTCTTGAAAAGGTCAGCAGCAATAGTAGTTGCGTTATTAATTCCTTTTTCTTCGTTAGTGAATGTTCCAGTTACATCTGAATCTGCAGCAACAACCTCTTGAGGAATGGCAGTTCCAAATTGCTTTTGGATTCTTGCTAACTGTCCGTCAATTAATTTATCATCAGCAGTAACCACATATTTCACGATATCGTTTTTAGCTTCTAAATCTAAAGTGAAGTTAGGAACCAAACCTATTTCATATTCAAAAACCAATTCTTCAGCACTCCAATCAAAGTTTTCATTCGCTTTAAGTAACGGAGTCCCTAACAAGTTTAAACGCTCCGATTGTACAAAACGCTCTAGCGCCAAGTCTACTACTTTTTGAACTTCTTCTTGTTTGATCGCTTTTCCGTATTGTTTTTCAACAAGATCTTTAGGCACAGCCCCTTTACGGAATCCTTTTACGGTTGCCAAAGGCATTTTTTCGTTTATTCTTTTTGCTACTTGACCTTTGTAATCCATCTGAACTACAGTCATTACAATCGTCTCGTTTACAGCGTCTATTGCTACTCTTTTGATATCCATCTTCTTCTTTACTTTACATTATAATTTCGGTCTGCAAAATTATAAAATTTTTACAAGCCAACCAAGTTTTTTACACCCGAACCTTTTGCATCGCATTCCCTCGGATTCTGACTCCAAAAATCTAAAACATTTGGACTGTTTGGGCGTGCCGCACCTCCGTTTCTCTGCGGTTCGTCAGGCTGTTCGTTCCCGCTTTTTATCGCCAGCCAAAAAAAGGCTGTCCATAAAAGAGCTCCACTGCCATCCTTCACGCGGGTCAAAGTATAAAACTCGATTTTTTATTGTCAACAAATGAGAAATGCAAATTGTGACTTTCACATTCCCAAATAGTAAAAAAGTGTAGAATTCTGTAAGATTAGATCTTTAATTTGCAGCGTAAAATTGCTGCTTTATCGATTCATCACGATTTAGTAGTATCGATTCATCTGACTTAAATTTCGGGTAAATTGGCAATCTGTTTTTTAAAAAAAAAGGATATGTGTGGAATTACACTTTCACCAAATGAGGAAATTGGGCTTGAGCCACAATTTTACAACTCCTTATTTTACAACAAATCTTAAACATTCGATTCATATAAGAATTATTGGGAGATCGCAGCTGCAAAACTACCAAAATTTATACGCACGTTAGTACGAAAAGTTTGCAACAAATAAAAAGTCCTTTTGATGGTTTGTAAAGAATTATTTATATATTTGAAACTCGATAAAGCGAAACAAACCCTCGCCAATCTACCTAAATTTGGGTATGTGTATGAAGGTTTATTTCGCTCTTGTGCTAGTTGGGAGTCATATTGCTTAAAAAAAATAAAAAACAGAATTAACAATAACTTAAATAAATAATTAAAATTAATTGAATTATGGCAAGTCCTAAATGGTGTAACTTATGCAATAGAAATATTATTGCTGGGAAAAAATTTAACTGGTTAGTTTTTATTCTATTGTGCGGAATATTTTATGTTCCGTATTATTTGATAAAGAAAAACAAATGTCCAATATGTAATGGAGATAGTTTTAGTCCAGCCAAAGCAGATGAAATTGGAAAAAGAAATAGTTAAGAAAAAAAATATTAGATGGTCAATGTTAATATCACATCATCCGCCACAACAATATTGTCGAACATATAAATTTTTAGGGATAAGAATTTGCGCAAGATGTTTAGGAATTCCATTCGGCATAATATTTATGCTATTTGTGAATACAGAAATACCGTTTTGGGGATTATTCATTTTACCATTACCAACTTTTTTAAATTTTTTACTACAAGAATTAAAAATAATTCCAAGTATAAATTGGTTAAAAACAATTTTAACAATATTACTTGGAATTTGTTTTGTTGAGTTTTTAAGAATTATGAAAAACGGAAATTATTTAATAGGAACTTTATTGTTTTTATATCTATTTGTTGTTGAATTTATAATTGCAGGAATTTTAAATAAACAAAACAGACTAGAACCATTAATAGAATTATACGAAAAAAATATTTACATAGAATGAAAACGACCTGCCAACAGCTACGACGTATGTGGGCAATTGGCTTAATGGGATTTTAGTTTTGTATTTATGAGATTTGGAAAATCCGAAAATAGGACTTAATTTAGTACAAATCTACAGTAACAGCTGGACGATTGGCGGAACGCAGAAAAGTCAAAATATAAAAAAACAAATTACGATAATGAAAACTCATTAAAGAACACAAAACCAAACTAAAATATTAGAAGGAATGGACAAAGTTTATGAAAAATTAATTGAGTTCAAAAAGAAAATGAATAGTGATTTGATTGTGTTGAAAGACAATAAAATCATTCGAATTAAACCATAAAAAAATCGCTAATACAAAAAGCTAAATTCTCGTTTCTTGCTCAGCACGAACAATGCTACTCTGGTTAAACGTAACCTGTCACTGCAAAAAGCTATGGAGTTATCGTAAAGTTTAGAAAAAAAATATTAAGAGAATTTATTATCTTCTTTTTTTATGCGGTAAAATCAAGATGGTTTTGCTTGTGTTCCTTTACTTGTGAACATAAAATCCCTTAATCCTAAATCTAGATTTATAGGAACTAGAACTTTGGCTTCAGCGAAGACACCTTGCGACCGCGATTATATTGAAAGATGTAACGATCGACTACTTTTCAATAATTGAAAAGTTTGTTTATATTTGTTGATGCAAAATCATTTGAAACATGAACTACACAATGTCCTTTCAGGAAAGAGCCAAATTAGGTATGGAACAACTATCCAATCAGTCGCCAGTTACCTTAACGATGGCGCGCAAACAAGCACAATCATTGAAGACGAAAAGCACATCAAAAAACAAGAAACAAAGAAATTAGAAAGCTATGTTTCTGATAATAATCTTTGGATAGATATTGATTTAACTCAATATGTTAGTGAAGGCGCAGAACAAAAAGTATATTTAAAAGATCCAGAAAATGTACTTAAGCTGAATGACAGTATTTATTACAATTCTTGGAAAGATTATTTACACAATTTATTACTTCACAATTATTTCTTTCCAGATACAGCATACGATTTGATTGGCTTTACTAAAGATAATGAGATTTTATATGCGGTTGTTCAACAATCTTATGTTTCAATAACTGCTAAAACAGATTTGAAGCAAGTCAAGGAATTTTTAACTTTAAATGGTTTTGAAAATAATCGTAACAATGATTATATCAATCGCGAAATCGGAATTATTTTAGAAGATTTACATGATGAAAATGTTTTGACAAGAAATGAAGTTTTATATTTCATAGATACAGTTTTTTACTTAACCGAAGCGTTTTGGATTAAATATTAAAAACAGCCTCTAAACAGCTAGACTTCGTTACGTTCGCCGCGACGAACAAACATCCAAACAATAGCGAACCGACAAAGTAATGAAATTCCTGTTGAATCCTCCGCGGCGGTCAAGCTGGAACCATACACTGTCAGGTCCTATGGAGTTATCGTTAAGTGTAGAGAGAGAATATCAAGAGGGTGTATTGTCCTCTTTTTTTGTGCGTTAAAATCAAGATGGTTTTGCTTGTGTTCCTTTACTTATGCATATAAATTTCCTTAATCCTAATTTTAGATTTTATAAGAACTAGAACTTTGTCTACTACCAAAGTAACAAGCAGTTCGCTCTAGCTGATCAAAAGCCGCTATCTGCTTTAAATTGAACATTTTACAAAAAGAGACAGTCAGGGAAAAGAGTTCGAATACGTTTTATAAAAAGCAAAAGGGGAATGTTTTACCATCCCCCTTTTACATACTACAAATTTAAAACTAGTTGGTAATTGTTATTGTTCCCGTCATCATACCGTGAAATTCACAGTTGTAATATAAGGTATTTGGTGCATTTGAAGGAACCACGATTTTCACCATTCCACTTACTGCTCCATTACCAGTAACGCCTGTATTGTAAACATTAGCAGTTCCCGTACCTTGAACCGTATTAATGTAGAAAGGGTGTCCCGGTGCATTCACATTGAAAGTGTAGGTACCGCCTCTTCTTAAGGTTAAATTTGGATTACTTGCGTTTGTGAATCCTTCACCATTAAAAATATAAGATGAAGAACCGCTATTAGTTACCGTGTATGTTTTTGTTTCAACCGTTCCAGCTCCGCCTCCAACACTTGAACCAATATTTCCTTGTGCCACAATAGTCGCCATATTAGCGTCGCTCAAGTGTGCATTTACGTAAGCAGCTAATGTTAAGAACTGCGTGTACGTTACTGCTGCGCCACCTACTAAGGTTGCTATTTGTGTTTTACTAATTCCGGTAGTCCCATTTACTGGATTCAAACCCGCAATGATATTTCCACCAGTAGCTACATTGCTTTCATGTATGTGCGCTGGGTGAATCGCACCTGCCGTTGTTCCTATCAGTTTAATGGTTACTAATGTAGTTAGGTTTACACGCTCTGCAAATTCTACAGTACCACTAATTCCTGCAACGTCTTTTTGAGCTAATGCATAGCTTACTTTTTTACCTGTTAACTCATTTTGTCCAATATCGCCTTGAGCAACAAGAGAAGCTAAATTAGTAGTACTTTGATGAAAATTAATGTAGCCGTTAAAGGTTAGTAATTGGTCGTAACCAAAAGCAGTTCCGTTATCTAGTTTAGATACGTTTGTAACGCTTAATCCTGTACCACCGGTTACTGGTTTGAAAGAAAACACAATTCCACCACCTTGGGCTGCTGTATTGGCATGAATGTGACCTGGGTGTGAATCACCATTTGTGGTGTTTTGCAATTGTACAATTGCTAGTGCTTCTCCGTTTACTCTTTTAAAGAAAGTAGCAGTTCCCGAAATTGCTGGAACAGCAACGCTTCCCAAAGGATATACTTTAGAAACTCCAGTAAGTTGGTTCTGTCCTATGTCTCCTTGTGCAACAAGTGTGGCTAAGCTACTAGCACTTAAATGAACATTAATATACCCATCAAAATTAAGTAGTTCTTGATAAGTAATTTTTGTGCCATTATCTAGTGCACTAAATACAGTAGTACTTTTTCCAGTCGCACCGTCAACTGCTTTTAATGAAAGTGCAATATCACCACCTTCGGCAGCGGTATTCAAATGAATATGTGCTGGATGTGAAGCTCCTGCAACAGTATTTTTCAATACTAACTCAACGCTTAATGTTGCATCACTTTTTTCAATAATGGTAGCCGTTCCTGTTACGCCAGAAGTTCCTACCGCGCCCAATTGATAAACTTTGGAGTTAACTACAGTTGGCGCAGGAACATCATCTCCATTGTCACATGCAACAAAAAATAGAGAAATCCCCATTACCAATAGCAATAATTTTACTTTAAGATGTTTCATATTGTTTAAGTTTTTAGTTTTAAGATTAAACAAATATATAAATATTTTTCTAAACTCGGTTAGAAATTTTTAAAAAAAAGTTAACTAAAACATTGATTTTTAAAATTCTGTCTGTAAATAAATCTATAATTGGATCCGGAATGCAAAATTGCAACTTGAATATACTGCCACAAAAAACAAGATCGTATATTGTAAAAAGTAGCTAGGTTAGCTATATTGTTGGATTTTTAGCAACAGCTGCAACTGGATATAAAGATACAGACATCAAATTTTAATTATTAAAAATTGCTCTACATGAAATCAATTGATAAACTAGCCTGGATAGAATTGCAGAACAAATCAATACTGTCTACAAAAAGTTTTGGAAAAGACAAATTTTACATTCCAGGTGGCAAAAGAGAAAAAGGCGAAACCGACAAAGAAGCGTTAATAAGAGAAATTCAAGAAGAGCTAACAGTACAACTTGATCCAAACAGCTTGCAGTACATGGGTGTTTTTGAAGCCCAAGCACACGGTCATCCTGAAGGAGTGCTAGTAAAAATGACCTGCTATGCGGCAACTTATGAGGGAACGCTTCAGGCAAGTTCTGAAATTGAATCACTACATTGGCTAAATTATGCCGACAGAGATAAAATTTCAGCAGTAGATCAATTGATTTTTGACTACCTCAAGCAAATCCAATTGTTAGACTAATGCGCACAAGCGCAATACTATATTTTCAATTTAAATGTACTATTAGTTTGTTAAATCTATTTTGTATTTTGCACCAAATCAAATACTAAAACTTATCATGCACAACACGCATACTGATATTATTATAATTGGCGCTGGCCTTTCGGGAATTGGAGCTGCCTGTCATTTGTCTCGTAAAAATCCTTCTAAAAGTTATGTTATTCTAGAAGCAAGAGCCGAATTGGGTGGTACGTGGAGTTTGTTTCAATATCCTGGAATCCGTTCTGATTCGGATATGTACACCTTTGGTTATTCCTTTAAAACGTGGGAAGACCAAAAATCATTTGCTGATGGCCCTTCTATTTTAAAATACATCAATGAAGCAGCAGACGAATATCACGTTAAAGACCGCATAATTTATGAACAAAAGGCGCTTTCCTATAATTTTAATACCAAAGAAAAAATTTGGACCATCACTACTTTAAATTTGGCTACAGCCAAAGAAAATGTATTTACCTGTAATTTCATTTTTAGTTGCAGTGGGTATTACAATTATGATAAAGGGTATACACCAACATTTAAAAATCAATCGCTGTTTGAAGGCCAAATAATTCATCCGCAACACTGGCCAAAAGAACTGGCTGTTAACAATAAAAATGTAGTAATAATAGGGAGTGGAGCAACTGCAGTAACTATTTTGCCCGAACTTGCTAATCAAGGTGCGCAGGTAGTACTGTTACAACGCTCGCCCACGTACATTGCCGCTTTACCGAACCATGATAAAATTGCTGCACGAATCAAACGTGTTTTTTCAAAAAAAGTAGCCTATCGATTGATTCGGTATAAAAATATTTTTTATGCTATAGTCTTTTTTAACCTTTGCAAATTCTTTCCTAACGCTATGAAAAATTTTATTGTCAAAGGCGCCAAAAAAGGATTGGGCGACTTTCCGGTAGACCCTCATTTTATTCCGAATTATAATCCTTGGGAACAACGTTTTTGTATAGCCCCAAATGGCGATTTTTTTAGAGCAATACGTAAAGGCAAAGCAACAGTGGTGACCGATCATATTGATCGATTTAGTGCAAATGGCATTGTATTAGAATCAGGCAAAACTCTTGCGGCTGATATTATTATTACCGCGACTGGATTAGATTTAGTTCCTTTTGGAGGCGTTACTATTCAATTGGATTCGCAACCTTTTGACTTAACCAGTTCCTTTGTTTATAAGGGGTTAATGATCAGTAATTTACCAAACTTTTTTATTTTTGTAGGGTATACCAATGCCTCTTGGACATTGAAAAGTGACTTAACAAGCGAATACATTTCACGCATGTTATTTTATCTAGAAAAACACCAATACAAAGCAGTGCAAGCAAAGGTTGTAGAAACTAATTTACAACCCGTTCCGCTGTTGAACCTTAATTCTGGCTATATCCTGAGAGCGGCTAAATCATTACCTAGTCAAGGAAACAAAGCACCTTGGCGCGTGTATCAAAATTATGTTTTGGATTATAAAATGCTTCGAGTAGATGCGATTAAAGACAAGCGACTCACTTTTTTCAAGTAGCAGTTTTTTTTAAAGAGTTAGCAAACTAATGGTGTTTGTAGAAAAATTTTAGTTTTTTTTTAAATCTATTGGTAAAATTCTCGACTGCGCTTTACTGGACAAAAAACCAACTACATATACAACTAAGGAACTTCAAGGTGAGAAAGAATAAAAAAAACCCTGAAAAATATAATTTTTCAGGGCAAGATTATTTTGTGAAATTCTAGAATACTAATCTTTTAAAGACAGAATAATATTCTTGTATTGTAGCCCGTAGCGGAATCGAACCGCTCTTACATGGATGAAAACCATGCGTCCTAACCGATAGACGAACGGGCCTCATTTTTAATTTCGGGTACAAAAATAGAATTATTTACAAAACGTACCAAGCCAAACAAACAAAACTTCAAAAAAAACAGTCCAAATTATATTTGATATTTGTAATCCACTCAAGACTAACTGTTACCAATATCAAGTTTTTTTTAAAATAGGCTCATTTTTTAAAGAATAAAGCTAAAGTTTTATGCGAAGGAGCCGCTTGTGAACAAAAAGAATAAAAACAGTCCTTAATTTACAGTTCCTTTTGTACATTTGAAATTATAATTCAAATTAAATAGATTGACTAAGCATTTAAAATATCTCATTCCACTTTTTCTGGCTTTTGGTCTGATGGTGAATGATGGTACTTTAAATTATCCATCAAATTCAGCAGCGTATTATCAATTCTCGAATGCAATCCTAAGAAGTGAATTAAACTATAAAGGTTCGAAGTTATACGCATTCAATCAGATCAATTCTTCTGAAAAAACCCCATTCTTATTTCAGTTAGCTTTCCTGCAGTTTAAAGATATTTATGGTCTTCAAATTAAGGCGCTTCTAAAATTACAAACGCTGCTTTATCAAAAAGTAAGTTCATTTACAGCACAACACATCTTTATAAATGAGATGCTTACTTCCCGAAATCCCTATAAAAGTTTATACAAAGCCTAGAAATTTATTTCTACGCATTTATGCAATTCCATGCATAAAGATGATACCAAATGTCTAATCATTTATCATTTACAAAATGTATAAACACAAAACTAAAACCCGTTTAGAGGAATCTAAACGCCCTATTCATTGGGCAAAAAGAAAAATCATGCTAATCATTACTGCATTTATGATCGGAATGTCAAACGGAATGAACGTGGGAGACCATACTATTAACGGAAATCAAAATCACACGGAACAACATAAAAAAGATTAATTTGATTCTTGTAAATGTATTTCGCAACAATAAATCAAAAAAGCTAGGAGTAAAACCTAGCTTTTTTCATCTTATAAAACACCAAGCTGCGCAAATGTTGAGTATTAGCAAACTCTAAGAATTATGAAATGGGTTTTGCAAACGTACTATTCAAGGAGAATCCCTAACTGTTTAAACGCCTCGCACTGTCGTTCCTAATGCCAAAACAACAAACCCGATAAGCAATAGCGTGAAACTATGTTCTGTTAAAATCTGCACTTTTGCAAAATGTCCGATGATTCCAAGTATACCGAAAATCAATCCTATAATCCAGGTAATTTTTTTTGGTGCTGAAGGGTTATTCATATCAATATTTTTTAATTAGTCCGAACGCTATGTGTTTCAGTTAAACAAAAATAATCGAATTATTTTGTGAAATATTACAAGTTTTTTATCAATAATTGTATAATTCACGCTTTTATTTTTACTTTTTTATGTTAAAAAATTAAAGCATCCTGTTTTCAATAGCACTGTTAGAAAAGGCTTTATACCAAATAGTTTAATAGATGGAAAAGCTTGCGTCCCAAATTATAATCCATTTCGTTAGTCTGTCAACAGTATCATAATCTCCATCATTAAATTATAAAATAAATTCGCTACTTACATTTAATAATTCACATTCAATCCAAAACCCAATCCCATATCACTATCATAATGCGTGGTAATCCCGAAATTTTTAGTTAAAATATAACGCAATCCAGCCATGTATTCTTTATCGGTATTCCACATTAAATTCATGCGCAATCTTTTGGAAACCGGAATATCCATACGTTCGAATTGCAATCTGAAATTCCCGTCGGTGTACACTTCGGCTTGCGCTTTGATAAGCATTGGCAACGTATATTCGACTCCGGCACTAAAAACGGCTCGCTTATCCTTTGTACTGCTTTGACCAAAAAGATTCTCTTCTATTTCTCCCATTTCCATTTTTCGGTACCTCCAGTCAAAACCAATAAACGGCATTAACCATTGCATTTTCCCAATGTATCTCCCAATATGTGTTTCGGTTTCATACCCGTGATGATTGGTATATCCCAAACGCCATTCAGTACCGATACTCCAACGTGTGTTGCTAAACATTACCATTCCATCATTACCGTTGGTTGCAAAATCATTTTCGCCCATAAAATGAAACTTACGATCCTCAGCAAACAATTTACGCTGGGCTAATTTTGGATTTGGAATCAAAGGATTGGGTTCTTGATTTTCATAACTAAAAACCCGACCCATTCCCGCCATCATGTGATAAAGAATGTGACAATGAAAAAACCAATCACCTTTTACATTCGCATTAAATTCAATCGTATCGGTTTCCATTGGCATAATGTCGATGATGTTTTTCAGTGGTGCGTATTCTTCTTGACCGTTCAACACTCTAAAATCGTGTCCATGCAAGTGCATGGGATGGCGCATCATCGAACCGTTGAAGAGTACAATTCGAACATTCTCTCCTTTTTTAATTAAAATTTTATCCGCTTCAGAAACTACTTTATTGTCCAAACTCCAAACATAGCGATTCATGTTTCCGGATAATTCAAAACGCAATTCTTTTACTGGTGCGTCTTTGGGTAACGTTGTTTTAGTTGGCGATTTCAGCATCGCATAATTCAAGGTGGTTATATCTGAAAGTGCGTTACTGTCATAATCGGCTTCGGTCATTTTCATGTTGTCCATTTTTGCAGCAGAATCATCCATTTTCATGTCTCCCTTTTTATGCGCAGCATGATCCATTTGGGCAACAGGTTTTGGCGTGGACTCCATTTTCATTTTGCCCATGTTGTGTTTAGAATGATCCATCCCAGATTTACTTTTAATGCTTTCTTCCGTTGGTAAAGCTCCAGTAATTTCAGGATACATCACCACATTCATATCCATTTGGTTCAGCGACATTTGCATGCCCATATCATCTAAATCGCCATTCATTTTCATCATTCCATTCATCATTTTCATGCCTTCAAAATACTTTAACTTAGGCATTGGTTCAATCAGTTGCTTGATACCATCGCCTAAATATATCGAGGCCGATTTAGTACGATCCTCTGAAGTTGCTATAAACTCATAGGCTGTTTTCTCAGCAGGAATAGTGACAACAACATCATACGTTTCAGAAACTGCAACTAGTAATCGATCTACTTCAACCGGTTCCACATCATTTCCATCACTAGCTACGACGGTAATTTTTCCGCCGGCATATCGCAACCAAAAATAAGTAGAAGCCCCACCATTAGAAATCTTCAATCGTACTTTATCTCCAGCCTTAAACTTACGTGCCCCAAAATCATCTACAGATAAAGGAGGTGTAGAAAATCCTTCTATTTGACTTTCGTTTTTTCCGTTGATTAGGAATTTATTATAGTAAATATCACTAACATCCATGGCGGTCATACGTTTCCATTCATTGGTAACTTTTGTCTTAAAATGTCCCGCTCTAATAGCTTCGGCATAACTTTGCGTGGTTCCTTTTTGAATGGCAAACCAATCGGTAGCATTGTGTAGCATTCGATGCACATTTTCTGGTTTCATATCGGTCCATTCACTGAGAATAATAGGAATGGCTGGCAAATCATCGATTCCTTTTCTGAAAGTTGGGCCCTCGTTTCTCTTATTCATGATAAAAGAACCATACATCCCAATTTGCTCCTGTAATCCTGTGTGACTATGATACCAGTGGGTTCCGTGCTGAATAATTGGAAAGGTATATTTATGTGTGGTACCCGGTTTGATGGGCATTTGAGTAAGATTTGGAACACCATCTTCTTTATTAGGCAAAAACAAGCCGTGCCAGTGCAGCGACGTATCTTCATTTAGTTCGTTGTGTACATAAATTTCGGCAACATCACCTTCGGTAAAGGTGAGCGTTGGCATCGGAATTTGTCCGTTTACAGCAATAGCTCTTTTGGGTTTATCCCCAAACGTAACAATCGTGTCTCGAACATAAAGATCATAGCGAACGGTTCTTGGAGGAACACTTTTAAGGCGTATAGTAGTAGGTGCTACTGTGGGTGTTTTATTCTCTACCGCAACAGGATTATGATTTTTATGCAAATTTTCAGTTTCTTTCGCGACCTCAACACCATTTGTCTGCGCTGTCCCTGTTTTCTTAACGACTGCTTTTGGAGCTTGTTTTTGCACTATGGTTTTTCTAGTAGGTTTTGCTTTTTCCTTGACTAAATCCATACCGCACTTGGGACATTTTCCGGGTTTACTGGCATGGATTTCAGGATGCATCACGCAAGTATAAGTAGCAGATTGCGTCTCTTTTTTGGCGTGATCCATACCTTTCATATTCTGAGCAGTAAGCAAAGTTGGGAATATGGCGAAGACAAAAATTAAAAGTAAATTTTTCATTTCATTATTTTTTTTAATATCGAATACATTATATCAATCCGTTTAGCCATCCAAATTAGAATCTCTGGGTGACCTATCGCATTATTTATTTTAAAAAGCTATTTGATACTTTTCTCTTCTTCACTACTAATTATAGGTCATTACACATTTTAACATCCCAAATTAATTTTTAATAGTGCTGACTTTAAGAAGCTGGAAGAGAAATTCTAATTTTATTTGTTGTTTTTTAGAATTAATTCCCATTCATCAATTTTCGCTTTCAATTTTTCAGCACCTTTCATTTTTTTAAGTACTGTAATTGCTATAGCCTTTTTAGAAGCTTCAATCGCCATTGGATAATCTTTTAGATCTGCAGCTAATTTTTGTCTCAAATTTGGATAATAAAAATTCTCCGGATCTAATTTCTCTGCCTCTAGAAGCCATGTTATTGCTTGAGGGGCATCTCTATTCGTTATCGAATAATAGTTTGCGGCCTGAAATAATAATTTATGGTCCTGACTTTTCTTCTGAATTATGTAGGTGTCAATTAATGCCATAGTATCCGCATCGGCTTTACTTTTCAAAGAAATCTTAACCATCGTATTCTCCCAAAGTATTTTCAAGAAACCTTCTCCTTTGCTATTGATGTCGTTTATTTCGATTGTAAAAGTTTCATAAAAATTTTGAATATGATCTACAGGCACTTTAAAACGAAAAATATCCTTTTTTTCATCGTAACCACTTTCACCATGGAGAGTAGTATCTGAATTAATAATGACAATCCACTCCGTACTTGAGGGAATGGTAAACAAGGAATAACTACCCGCTTTTAATGTAGTATCCCCAAAAACAATATCTTCATCAGTGGTTAGTGTGGTACAATCACTTGCGCCAGTTCGCCAAAGTTTATCAAATGGCACTAATTCTCCAAATATTTTTCGGCTGCGAGCCAAAGGTCTACTGTAAGCAATTTTGATTGTTGCACTTCCCAATTCCTGTTGCAATGAAGCAGATGGACTTGTGGAAGTTAATTTTATTTGAACTTTTTCCTGAGCAGAAAGAGCCGCTATATTAAAAAATAAAAGGCCTATTAAAAGTAATTGTCTCATATATTATTGTTATTAATTATTTTAAAGTTTTAAACTACGTAATCGAAGCGCGTTTGCAATTACAGAAACGGAACTAAATGACATTGCCAAAGCCGCAATCATTGGCGAAAGCAAGACACCAAAAAAAGGATACAAAACGCCAGCGGCAATGGGAATTCCCAACACATTATAGAAAAAGGCAAAAAATAAATTCTGTTTGATATTTCGCATTACTGCATGACTCAAATTCTTAGCTTTTACAATCCCTTGCAAATCGCCTTTCACTAACGTGATTTTCGCACTTTCAATGGCCACATCTGTTCCGGTTCCCATTGCAATTCCTACATCGGCTTGCGCCAAAGCTGGAGCATCATTAATTCCGTCGCCTGCCATGGCTACTATTTTCCCTTCGGCTTGCAATTTTTTTATTTCTTTTAACTTGTCTTCAGGCAAACAACCCGCTTTATACGAACTCAAATGCAGTTCTTGAGCGACCGCTTTTGCCGTATTTTCATTGTCGCCTGTCAACATGATTACCTCAACACCTTGACGTATTAATTCTTTTATGGCTTCGACACTTGTTGCTTTTATGGCATCTGTAATAGACACAAACCCCACGGCAATTCCGTCAACTGAAATATAAGAAACCGTTTTTCCCAGTTTTTGTTCGGCTATAATTTGATTTTCTAATTCCTCCGAAACCTTTGCACTTAATTGCTCCATCAATTTTTTATTTCCAAGAGCCACTTTTTTATTGGTTACCGTTCCAATGACTCCTTTCCCTGAAATAGCTTCAAAGTCCTTGACATCGATTAAGGAAACTTTTTTCGCTTTCGCAAAATTGACTACGGCTTGCGCCAAAGGATGTTCGCTGTACTGATTTAAAGAAGCAATGCTTTGCAATAAATAATCTTCGTCATTATTAGTAGCGAATACTTTCTCTACAGAAGGTTTTCCTTCGGTGATAGTTCCTGTTTTATCGGTAATCAGAACATTTACTTTGTTCATGTTTTCAAGTGCTTCGGCGTTTTTTATCAAAACTCCAGATTGTGCTCCTTTCCCAACACCAACCATAACCGACATGGGTGTAGCCAATCCTAAAGCACAAGGACACGCAATTATCAATACCGCAATGGCATTTATAAATCCATAAACCATAGCTGGTTCTGGTCCAAATTGTGCCCAAACAAAAAAGGTTACTGCAGAAACTATAACTACAATTGGCACAAAATATTTAGCAATACTATCCGCTAGCTTTTGAATGGGCGCTCTGGAACGACTCGCATCATTTACCATCTTAACGATTTGCGAAAGCAAAGTTTCTGAACCTACTTTTTCGGCAATCATAACAAAGGACTTATTCCCGTTTATGGTTCCCGCTATTACGGGATCATCGCTTTTTTTATCAACAGGAATAGGTTCTCCCGAAATCATCGATTCATCAATGGTACTTTCTCCATCGGTAATTTTCCCATCCACAGGAATTTTATCTCCGGGTTTGACACGTAGTAGATCTCCTTTTTTGATATCATGAATCGAAATTACTTTATCACCTCCGTCGATGACCAAAGTGGCCTCGGTTGGTGCTAATTTCAACAATTCTTTTATCGCTCCACTAGTTTGACTGTGTGCTCTGGCTTCTAAAAGTTGTCCTAATAAAACTAACGTTAATATCACCGTCGTTGCTTCAAAATAGAGAGAAACCGTTCCGTTATGAGTTTTGAATTCATCGGGAAAAACATCAGGAAAAAACATCCCAACTAAACTAAATAAAAATGCCACTCCCGTACCAATTCCGATAAGAGTAAACATATTGAGATTCCAAGTAATAATAGATTTATAAGCCCGAATGAAAAACATCCAACACGCATAAAAAACTACTGGAAGCGATAAAATTAACTGTACCCAATTCCATTTTGAAGCGTCCATTATTGTCATTAATGGATTATTAGGAATCATATCTGACATAGCAATTATGAACACCGGAACCGTAAAAACTAGAGCGATTTTCATTTTACGCACCAAGTCATTATATACCTTATTCTCTTCACTTTCGGTTGGTTCCATTGGCACTAAATCCATTCCGCATATAGGACAAGAACCAGAACCTTCTTGTACAACTTCAGGATGCATAGGACAAGTGTATACCATTTTACTATTAGGTAACGCCGCTTCTTTGACCAAATCCATACCGCAAACGGGACAATCTCCCGGTTTATCATAAACCTTTTCTCCCTCGCAATGCATCGGACAATAGTATTTTCCGGGCGCATTATCAGGTAAAATTACTGTTGGTTTCTCTTGTGGTTTATTCGAACTGCAACAGGATTTTACTGGAGGTTCATTTGATGTTTCTGAGATAGTATCTGCAGGAGATTCCATAGAAATGCTGTACTTGCCAGCTTTAGAAAGCGTTTCTTGTAATTGAGCTAATGGTATATGATCTTTCATTAGTAAAGTAGCAATTGGTGGATCTAGAGAAACCACTGCTTCAATCCCTTCAATAGAATTTAATGCTTTTTCAACTGATGAACGACAGCCATTACAAGTCATTCCAGTAATAGTGTAGGTATGCTTCATTTTAGTATGTTTTTAATCAACCTTACCGCGATATACGAGGCAAGGTTGATTATAGATAATAAGGTAAATCCTTATTTTAGTTATTGCTTTTTACAGCGGTTTCTGGAACAGGCTCTGTTAATTTCATGCCACATTTAGGACATTTATCATTCAGTTTGCCTTGAACTTCAGGATGCATGGGACAAGCATACATTGTTGTATTTTTCATCATTTTTGCGTCATTACCCATCATAGTTGAATCATTGCCCATCATCGTAGAGTCAGAGTTCATCATAGTGGAGTTATCATTCATCATCGGAGTGTCATTTGTTGAATTCTCATTATTTTTTTGGTTACAAGAGATCAATACAAAAGCCGCCATTAGGGTAAAAAAAAATATTTTTTTCATGATTAAAGTGTATTAATTGCAGATGAATTTCTGCATAGTAATAGTACAAAAAAGCAGCATTAGATCAGTTGTGTTTTTATTGGTTTAAATTGCATAATTTACTGTAAATGAGCAACTAAATAGGTTTAATTTCATCCATTTCTAAACCAAAAAAAGAAATAAGTTTCATATGACATTTTTATACAAAAGCTGTTTTATTTTTTAAAAGCCCGTTGACATACTGTCTCTTGTGTTTTCCATCCAGGTAATCAATATCCTTTTATCCTCTTGCGATAGTATGGCATTTTTATGCATCCTAGTGTAAGTCGCTAATGGCATTTCATCCGATTTGATTTGCTTAACAATACGTTCTAATTTATTTCCCTGCTTGCGTTGAGAATAATCACCAAACGTACTGAAATTCAAGTTTTCTTTCCCTTCCTTAATATGATTATCCAAAATCATTCTCGCGGGTTGAATGTAGGAGTACCACGGATATTCTGTGTTATTACTGTGACAATCATAACAAGAGGTTCGTAAAATACTTTCTACATCAGATGGAACGGCGTAGATTTTATTGAAATGTGTTGGCAAAACCTGACCGTAATCTAAATTGCGATCAGGTTGATAAAATTGTATCAGCAAAAAAATAATCAAACCTAAAACGAATATTTTTTTGACGCTAATTTTCATTTAAAATGTTTTTCGTATGGATCCACAAGCAAGCATTTGGGAGCCAAAGTATGGATTTTTGATTTCCTTAGTTTCACTTATCCAGTAGCCACTTTTCCCTTCATCATACATTGGGCAATAATCTTGATATAATTTTTGCGTAGTTCCAAAAGTTTGTACAAAATCGTTGATGTCTTTGCTCAACATGGCAAAATGTTCTCTTTGATGCTCAATTTTACCCGAATTGTCACCAATATGTTCTGCATGCTCCTTCGCATCATCGGCAATATCAACATATTCCTTTTTTAATTTCGCATCTAGTGATTTTGTATCTGTACTATTTAGTATCGCGTATAAAGCTTTCCCAGCGTTTGCAGCTCCTTTTGAATCATCTTTTACAAGAGCATTTTTAAGCTTTATATAACTGCTTACAATTTCATTAATTGTAAACGAAGTTGCCGCAACTGTTGTAGTGTTTGACACTGCATTTTTTGTTTCTACATCGGCGGTATTGGCGTCCTCTTTTTCCGTTGCTGTACCTTGCGCCACTTTCTCAGTTAGTTCCATACCACATTCCGGACATTCTGAACCTTTTTTGCCAGTAACTTCAGGATGCATAGAACAAGCATATAATTCGTTGGCAGTAGCTGTCGTTTCTGCAGCTTCCACTTCTTTAACTTTCTGATTGCAAGAAGCTATTGTGATAGCTAGTAGAGCTGTTATAAATAGAGTTTTCATGATTGCTAGTTTTAAAAAATTAATTGTTTTGTTTTTTTAAGTTAAAGAACGTGTAATACAAATTGAAGTACAGTCCATTCGGTGCAGAACGCAGCATTGAACTAATTAGTTCTTGACGGTACGCTAAATCCAATCGCGCCTGACTATTAAAAATAAATTGTATCGCTGGGACAACATCCAAATACGATTTTCCATTTTCGTTTATGGTTTGCCCTACAAATTCTAACATTAGATTGATATTAGTTTGCTTGAAACTCGTGTATTTTTTAGGATACATTAGTTTACCAAATGACAAGGAATAATTGGTAGCATTATCTCCCAGTTCATCTGGAAAAGGATAATTTGGTTTATTGTCTAGTGCTTTCTCAAAACTTAAAGAGGAACTAATCGCTACTTTTTTTAATAATTTTGTTGCAATTATACCTGTTTCAAAACCTGTGTTATGCCCCAAGATTTCAATTTGTTCTTGATGGATATCAGCACGATTAAAACTATATCTTCCGTATGCTGCCATGCGGAAATGACTATTCAAATCATCTTCAGAATAAAACCGATATTTTGCCATTATACCAGCGCCTTCAGCATATAAGGCATTAGTTCTTGTACTTATAAAAGCGGAACCTCTTACCATTAAATTCTTATTTATTCCATAAGTTATCTCAGGCATTAAATGGTAATTGTAACCTGTTTTAATTTGCTCTTTAAATGCTGATTGCATCACGTTTAAAGCAAGTGAATTCGCTGGGACATTACTGGCAGGATCTGTTACTACAAATAATTCTTGACTAAAAATAGTTTGACAACTAATTGCTACAAAAAATAAAATTACATTTCTCATTAGTTTATCAATTTAATGTGAAAATCATCTTCGTTGTTTGAAGCGTAGGTTTCGACATTTTTATAGGTTTTAGATAATTTTTTAAACTCCTTTTCAGTTACAAATCCTTTGTCAAGTATTTTAAATTGTATTTCACTCGCATTACTTAGTTTGTCATTAACCAAGATATATCCGCTTTTAGTTATAGTTTCGGGCTTTGAAGTGACCACTAAAGAGCCGACAAAAAAACCTGCTTTTTCCACTTTTTCCTTAAATACTTTTGGACTCAAATCATTACCTTCCTTAAGTGTTACAGTGAACGTATTGGTATTTAAATCGGTTTCTACAGTAACAACTTCGGGCAATGTTTTTAACTGCTTGTTTATCGCATTGGAACACATAGAACAGGTTAAACCCGTTGCAATGATCTCAGCTTTTGAGATTTGAGCAAACGATTTCATGCTTGTGATTAAAACTAAACAAGCAACTAGGACAAATTTTAACGGTATATTTTTCATGATTTTATTTTTTTAATTGGATTGAAATTTCTTCAAGTGTTGGATTGATAGCGATCAATATTCCTGATTCGTCAAACAAATAAGAACTCGGCAATTGCTCAATTCCAAAGAGAAGCGCCGTTTTTGCATCAAACCCATTTGGATCTATTAGTTGCGTGTAAGGAAGCTTGTCTTTTTCGATAGCATTTTTCCATTTAGTAGTATCAATATCTAGAGAGATTCCTATAATTTCGAAATTGCCACTTTTATTTTGATTGTAAAAAGGAACTAATTTTTTATTAGCCACTCTGCAAGGCCCACACCAGGAAGCCCAAAAGTCAACTAAAACTATTTTACCTTTAAGCGAAGCTACCTCAACAGCAACTTCATTATTGTTAAAAAGTTTAAAATCAGGCAGGCTGTCGCCTATTTTTAATTGTGCGTTTGCAACTGAAATAGTGAGCAACAGTATACAACAGGCGATTACTTTTTTCATGTTATATCTGTAAAAAATTACTGAATCGTTTCTACTACTTTCCCGCAAGTCAGCATTTTAGAACCATAAAAAGGATTCTTTACAGCATTTTCTTTGCTTAACCAGTTAGCACCTTCACCATCATTTGCCATTGGACAAAACTGTACGTAAACAGGCATTTCATATTTAGCTACTTTTAGCAACTCGTAAATTGATTTTGAGAAAGGAATGAAAATTTCTCTTTGAAGTTCAATGTCTTGCGTTGCAGCAATAGCTCCGGCAGAAGTCATTAAACCACTCATTTCCTTCATCCAAACCATATGCACATCCATAGCAAGAGTTTCCATTTTTACTACACTCAAAGCTGTTTTCATTTCTTTTGCTTCTGCAGCAACCGCGTTGCCGTCTGTTTTTACCAACGCATCTTTCAACGCAAAATAAGTATCAAAAACAACTTTTAGTTGTGTGTCCTGTTGTTGCTTAATACCTGAATTATCAGCGTGATTGGAATGATTTTCCATTGTAGCCGTTTCCATTTTAGCTGCTGCGGGCATAGCTACTTTAGCTACTCTTTCATATTGGCAACATTCGTGCAAAGCATCATAAGTAGCATCTGGAGCAAGGAATTTATCGCTGTCATAACCAACTAAAGCAATGCGTTTCAGAATTTCGTCCTGGCTTGTCTTAGATGCATCATAAGTAAGAACTGCCATATTAGTGTCTTGATTCCATTCTACTTTTGCTACTTTTTTAAGGGTGCCAGCAGTTTCTATTTTAGTTTTACACATGCCACAGTTTCCGTATATTTTTACTGTTTCTGTTTTAGCGTTTTTAATTTGCGCGCTTACTACGTTGATTGAGAGCAATAATGTCATTGCCATCAATATTTTTTTTATTGAGTTCATTGTATTTTGAATTTGAAGTGAATTAGTCCCAAAAAAAACTGAAATAATAAGCTATGTAAGCTACATATCAATCTGTATTGGACCAAAAAAATTAATGATTGTTAAGCACAAAGTGCTTTGAAAAAGACAGTATTTTGGCTGTCAGAAAAGGGATTTAGCTTATTTTAGGTGGAAGCCAAACAGATCTGAAATCAGAGGATATGAAGATTGCAGAATAATAATAATTTTGTTTTTCAGTCGAAAAACTAAAAAGTTCAAGGTTTAAATCGCTGTATAAAATAGCTGTACTACTTAATAAAACAGTTGAATTACTACAACTAATACTTTTACAAGCCCCATCGCAACCTTCATGAGAGTTCTTCTTTGAAGACTCTGATTTCTTGCAGCATTCTTTTTTTATCTTCTCAACAGAGGACATTTTTTTACAACAGGATTTCTCAGTCTTTGTTCCACACGCAAATGCACTGCTTGGAGTCAATATGAAACCAAGTATTGCAAATAAAAGTATGTAAAACGTTTTAGACATTCTATATCAATTGAAATACAAAGGTAATAAATAAAAATAAGCCCAAATAATTGAGATCATAAATAGATGTTAAAAATAAATTTTTATTTCCCTTCGCCTAATATTGCATTCAAAATAGATTGTAATAATGATAAAATGATACTGAAAAACAAGGCCGTTAAAAATGTATCTACGCTAAATCCGCCTACAATCTTTGTACACAATAAGATCATAAGTGCATTAATTACCAATAAAAACAATCCTAAAGTAATGATCGTAACAGGCAATGTAAGTACTACTAATATTGGTTTGATAAATACATTAAGCAACCCCAGAACAATGGCTACGATTAATGCTGTGGTAAATCCTGCCACACGAACCCCAGGCATAAAATTTGCAATTAGCAATACTAAGCCAGAAGTAATAAGAATTTTGATCAGTAAATTCATGGATTTTAATTTAAAGTTTTAATAAATGTAGTGAATATTTAAAATTATCAAGGTTGTTTTAGGAAAGAAGTCACTTTTTGATAAAACTCAATTGGGTTTTCGGCGTGTAGCCAATGCCCAACATTCGGAATTGTTTCGATGCTTGAATCCGGGAAATGCGCTTTAATATCTTCAACGTCACTATCTAAAATGTACTTGGAATTACCACCACGAATAAACAATGTTGGCTTTAGGAAACGAGTGCTTTGTGGTAAAGCAACTCCTATTTCATCCATTTTTTTATTAAAAACAGCTAGATTAAATCGAAAAGCCAATTGTGAAGGCTCTTTCCAAAATAAATTTTTCATCAAAAATTGTCGCGTTCCAAAATCAGGGACAAACTTCGTCATAATTGCTTCTACATCGCTTCGGCTGGGTTGTATTGAAAAATCAACAGCATTCAATCCCGCCAATATATCTTGATGATGTTGGGGATAAAATTTTGGTCCAATATCAGCCACAATCAATTTATCGACTAGTTCGGGATGTGAGGTGGCCAAAAGCATAGCTACTTTCCCACCCATCGAGTGTCCTATTATATTGATGGTTTCTAAATTATGAGTATGACAATATTCGTAGACATCCTGAGCCATAATTTCATAACTAAAGTCATCAGAATGCATGCTTCGTCCGTGGTTGCGTAGATCGAGCATGTGAACTTGAAAACCGACTGCAAATTGTGTTCCGAGGGATTTCCAGTTGTCTGACATTCCCAGAAATCCGTGAAGAATTAAAAGTGGCTTGCCAGAGCCTTCTATTTTTGAAAAAAGCATATGATTTTAGATTTTAACGTTTTAATTTAAAATACAGACCATTAAGAAATTAAGGTTATTAAGCTAGACACCAAATCCATCTATATTCCTAAATGGTTTAAAAAACTATTTTAATTTTTGCAAATACATATTGACCACATTATCTAATCCTAAATAAATAGCTTCTGAGATTAAGGCATGACCAATTGAAACTTCAAGTAATCCTGGGATATTTTGTTTGAAAAATTGAATGTTATCCAAACTTAAATCGTGACCTGCATTGATTCCCAATACTAAATCGTTGGCTAAAATTGCTGATTGTGTATATGGCAAAATCGCATTTTGATTTCCTAAACCGTATTGGTGTGCAAATGCCTCTGTATACAATTCGATTCTCTCGGTTCCAATTTTTTTAGCTCCTTCGATCATTTCGAGAATTGGATCTACAAAAATAGACGTTCGAATACCGTTGCGTTGAAATTCCTGCACCACTTCAGTCAAAAGAGCTTCATGTTTTACGGTATTCCATCCCGCATTTGATGTGATCGCATCGATAGCATCTGGAACTAGGGTAACTTGAGTTGGCTTTATTTCGAGAACAAGATCAATAAATGTTTGCTCCGGATTGCCTTCGATATTGTATTCGGTGTAAACAATTGCCTTCAAATCTCGGGCATCTTGATAGCGAATGTGGCGCTCATCTGGACGTGGATGTATCGTAATTCCTTCGGCACCAAATTTTTGAATGTCGGTAGCTACTTTTAATAGATTGGGAACATTTCCTCCACGAGCATTTCGCAAAGTAGCTATTTTATTGATGTTTACACTTAACTTTGTCATGAACACACTTTTTGATTTTGAAACTTGTTTTTACTTGGAACAAAAATACAAAGTAAAACTTAGGAGATTTTGCTTATTTTTGATTATTTTGCATGAAATATTCCAAATTGATTTATGACAGAAATTACAGAGTATATAACCAATGATGTAAAGGCAATTGATAGTTTCGATTCTATCGAAGCGGTTCAAGACTTCTTTAGTGATTTACACTTTTCACATTTTCCGGTTTTAGAAGATGGAGTTTACATTGGTAGTATCGCAGCTGAGGATATTGAAACTTTTGACAGTGACAAAAAAATAGTAGATTACCGCTTTACATTGGAAGGTTTTTTTACTAAAACAGATACCATGTGGCTCGATGTTTTAGAAGTTTTCGCAAAAAACAATACTAATTTAGTTCCCGTTCTAGACGAAAACAATAGTTACGTTGGGTATTATGAAATAGAAGATATCATGAAGTTTTTTCATGAAACCCCATTTTTACAAGAACCAGGCGGAATTATCGTAGTTCGTAAAGGCGTTTTAGATTATTCCATGAGCCAAATTACCCAAATTGTAGAAAGCAATAATGGAAAGCTTTTGGGTTTATTCATATCAGAGTCAAGTATTGATAGCGTTGAAATTACGTTGAAAATAACATTAGGCGCTATGAATGAAATTATTCAAACTTTTAGGAGGTACAATTATGAAATCATATCAGAACACCAAGAAGATAATTACATCAATAATTTAAAGGAACGCTCTGATTATTTAGACAAATACCTTAATATATAGTTTACAGGACTGATTAGCATTTTAATCGATCTAACGACATACAACTTACACTAACAGAAAACGATTCAGCAAAAAGATGAAAGTAGCTATCTACGGTCAATATTATCAAAACAGTACAGAACCTATAATAAACGACATCTTTGTTTTTTTTAACAAGAACAATATAGAGATGATCATTGAGTCGCATTTTTTAATAATGCTTAACGAAAAAAAAATTGTAGAGAACAAATACAAAACATTTACCTCACATACAGAACTTGATAGCAGTTTTGATATGTTAATTAGTATAGGTGGTGACGGAACCATTTTAAGAGCGGCAACTTTAGTTCGTGATTCTGGGATTCCCATCTTAGGGATTAATGCCGGAAGATTGGGTTTTTTAGCTTCGGTACAAAAGGAAAACATTGCCTCGTTCATGCAATTTGTAATTGATAGAAAATATACGATTTCTAAACGAACTTTACTGAGTTTAACTTGCACACCTCCTAATGAGTCCATCGATGCAATTAATTTTGCGATGAATGAAATTACGGTTAGCAGAAAAGATACCACCTCGATGATAACAATTGATACGTATTTAAATGAGGAGTACCTGAATTCGTATTGGGCTGACGGACTAATTATTTCAACCCCAACAGGATCTACAGGATACTCTCTAAGCTGCGGCGGTCCTATTTTGACCCCAGATGTAAAAAGCCTAGTTATTACACCTATTGCCCCTCACAATCTTACTGCACGACCACTAGTAGTTCCCGATGAAACTGAAATTAGACTTAAAGTTTCTGGAAGAGATGAATACTATTTAGTTTCTCTAGATTCTAGAGTTACATCTGTTAGAAATGAATCGGTATTAACTTTAAAGAAAACTCCTTTTCAAATTAATATGGTCGAAATTCCCGAGGAAACCTTTTTGAAAACACTCCGCAGCAAACTACTTTGGGGAGAAGACAAGAGGAATTAAATCATTTTAATCAAACGCTATACGATTTTATCAATTTTTCCCGTTTTACTAAATTAAATACTTATTTATAGTGCGTTTAATACTGAATTATTAAAAAAAAGCACATTTAACTGAATGGGTATTGAATCGAATTGATAATTATTATATTTGCACGCAATTTTTGATTAAATGAACAAAATTTTTTATTTATTTCTCTGTTTTTTTCCAGTGATGGTAACGCACGCTCAAATACATGAGGTCGGTGTTTTTTTTGGCGGCAGTAATTATATTGGAGACATCGGACCTACTACTTATATTTCGCCAAACGAACCAGCAATTGGAGTCCTATACAAGTGGAATAAAAGCCCTAGACATTCCTATAGATTTTCTTATACGCAATCTAAAATTACTGCAAATGATTTAGATTCAAAAGAAGTAAGCAGGTACCAAAGGGAGTATCGTTTTGAAAACAATTTAAAAGAAGTATCTTTAGGCCTTGAATTCAACTTTTTTGATTTTAATCTTCACGAATCGAGCAGAAAAATCAGTCCTTATGTTGCGTCTGGTTTGAGTTATTTTCTAGCAAGATATACCTTGACCGATTTAAAAACGGACACATCAGTTCGTGGGAGAACCGAAAGAAGAAAATCAATAGCACTCCCTATCATTATAGGATTAAAATCTAATATATCTCCTCGTTGGGTTTTAGCATTAGAAACTGGTGCAAGATATACGTTGACTGACAATATAGACGGAAGCTTTAATCAAAATTTTGGAAATATAAATAATAATGATTGGTACGTTTTTACAGGAGCTACGTTAACCTATACCTTTGGGAACAAACCCTGTTATTGTGCAGAATAGAGAAATGAATTTACAAGATACAATCAATAAGAATAACCTACCTAAACACCTAGCCATCATTATGGATGGTAATGGACGTTGGGCCAAACAACAAGGCCTTTTGCGCGCCTTAGGTCATGAAAGCGGAACAAAATCAGTAAAAGTAATAATCGAAGCCAGTGCTAAGCTTGGCATCGAGTTCCTTACTCTTTATGCTTTTTCTACTGAAAACTGGAACAGACCCAAACTAGAAGTCGATACTTTAATGAAAGTACTGATCAACTCTTTGAAAAAAGAACTGCTCACACTTCAAAAAAACAACATCAAACTCAACGCAATTGGTAACCTAGAAAGATTACCAAAATCAGCACAAAAGGAACTCCTTGATGTTATTGACAAGACAAAAAACAACACACAAATGACACTTACCTTAGCGTTAAGCTACGGTTCTAGGGAGGAATTAGTAGCTGCGGTAAGAAATATTTGTAGTAAAGTTAAAAATAATATAATTTCAATAGACGCTATTGACGATTCCATTATTAATGAGCATCTTTACACGCAAAATTTACCGGACGTAGATTTATTAATACGAACAAGTGGAGAACATAGGATAAGTAATTTTTTGTTGTGGCAAATTGCCTATGCAGAATTATATTTTACTGATATATTATGGCCAGACTTTAAAGAACAAGATTTATATGAGGCTATCATTAGTTATCAAAAAAGAGAACGCAGATTTGGAAAAACAAGTGAACAAATTAAATAATTTTTTAGTGTTACATAAAAGCATAAAAATAGTCCTTACCGTATTAATATTAGTAAGTTTTACAAAAGTTAAAGCGCAAGAAAGAGTTCCTTTTGATCAAGGAAAAAAATACATTTTAGCAGATGTAGCTATTGTGGGAGACATTAGTTTCAACTCACAAACGGTTGTTACATTCTCTGGTTTGCAAAAAGGACAAGAAATAACAGTGCCCGGTGAAGAAATTAGTGCTGCTATAAAAAAACTTGGAAAACTAGGTCTCTTTGATGAAATTTCATTTTATGTAAATAAAGTTCAGAATGATAGTATCTACCTCGATTTAAATATTGTAGAGCTACCCAAACTAAATCAAGTAAAATTTGTAGGGATTAAAAAGACTAAAACGGAAGCTTTAATAAAAGACAACAGTCTTAATAAAGGTAAAGTTGTAAATGAAAACTTGATTACAACCACAAGAAATTATATAGAAAACAAATACAAGAAAGACGGGTATTATAACACCAAAGTTAACATTAATACGGTTAAAGATACGTCCACTGTTAATTCAGTAAACATGCTTGTTAGCATTGACAAAGGTGAAAAAGTAAAAATTAAAAGTATTGATTTTGTAGGAAACACGAAAATATCTGATAACACTTTGCGTAAAGCAATGAAAGATACGAAACAAAAGAAAATTACTCGTGTTTTAAAAGCATCAAAATTCATAAAAGACAAATACAAAACCGATTTAGAAAAAGTAATTTCTTCCTATAAAGAGAAAGGATATAGAGATGCCAGAATCGTTTCGGACTCTGTAACATTTGATAAAGAGAAAAATGCATTATCTATAAAAATTAATGTAGAAGAAGGAAATAAATATTACTTTGGAAACATAAAATTCTTAGGGAATACAGTTTACACCGATCAAGGTTTGAGTAGAGTATTAGGCGTGAAAAAAGGAGAAACCTATAATGGAGTTCTACTACAAAAAAGAATTGCCGATGGATCAAAACCAGATGGCGAAGACATTGATAATTTATACAAAAATAACGGATATTTATTTTCAAACATTAATGCTGTAGAGGTACGAACTGCCAATGACACTATTGATTTTGAAATACGAATTACAGAAGGCCCTATTGCTTATTTCAACAAAATCACTGTTGTTGGTAATGACAAAACCAATGACCGCGTTATTTACCGAGAATTAAGAACAAAACCTGGTGAAAAATACAGCAAAGACGAATTAGTTAGAACCGTACGTGAAATTGGACAGTTAGGATTTTTTGATCCAGAAGCTATCAATCCAGCGTTTAGAAACGTTGATGCAAGTGCAGGAACGGTAGATATTGAATACCAACTTGTAGAAAAAGGCTCGAGTCAAATTGAACTTCAAGGAGGTTATGGTGGTGGTGGTTTCATTGGTACGCTTGGACTTTCGTTCAACAACTTTTCGGCTCGCAATATGTTCAAAAAAGATGCATATAGACCTTTACCGATGGGAGATGGTCAAAAAGTAAGCTTACGTTTGCAAGCAAGTACCTTTTTCCAAACCTATAGTGTTTCCTTTTCTGAACCTTGGTTTGGTGGAAAAAAACCGGTATCATTTAGTTCATCATTGTCTTACAGTAAACAATTTTTAAATAATTTTCAAACACAAAGAGCGGATAAAACAAAAAGTTTTAACATTATGACTTTATCCGTTGGTTTAGCCAAAAGATTAACAGTACCTGATGATTTCTTTGTATTGTCACAATCGTTAAGTTATCAGCACTATGATTTAAATAATTACAATACTGGATTATTTACCTTTGGGGATGGAACATCCAGAAACATGGCTTACACAATAGGATTAACACGAAATAATAAAGGGGTAAATCCAATTTTCCCTACCTACGGATCAGAATTTAGTGTTTCGGCTAAATTGACCCTTCCTTACTCTTTATTAAACGGAGTTGATTATGCTACATTGGGTGACAAAGAAGAGTACAAATTAAAGAATACTGTCGACCGATTAAATGTGCCAGATGCTAACGGAAATATTGTAAAAATTGGAGATTACATTGATACGAATGGCAATAAGGTAACCGACTTTAATTTGGCTGCTGCAGATGTCAGCAAAGTCGATCAAGAGCGTTTTAAATGGTTGGAATATTATAAAATAAAATTCAAAGCTGATGCGTATACCAAAGTTTATGGTAAATTAGTGGTGAGAACTTTGGCAGAATTTGGATTCCTTGGAGCATACAATCAAGACCGTGGAGTAGTTCCTTTTGAACGTTTCTATCTTGGTGGAGATGGATTAGCTAACTTCTCCATGGATGGAAGAGAAACAATACAGTTGAGAGGATATCCTAACAATTCTTTGACTCCTGTTGATGAAAGAGGAGACCAAATTGGAGCAACCGTGTTTAATAAATTCTCAATGGAATTACGTTATCCAATCACATTAAAAGCATCTGCATCAATTTATGCATTAGCATTTGCTGAGGCAGGTTCATCGTTTAAAGATTTCAAAAGCTACAATCCATTTGCTTTGAATCGTTCCGCGGGAGTTGGATTACGTGTTTTCATGCCAGCATTTGGTTTATTAGGAATCGATTTTGGATATGGTTTTGATAAATTACCAGGTCAAGCAAAACCAAATGGAAACGAAGTACATTTTATCATTGGACAACAATTTTAAAAAAATTGATTTTAAATTTTCTAAAACATACTGTTATGAGAAAACAATTTTTATATCTATTTTTATCGTTATTCTTTGTGCAAGCAATAGACGCCCAAACAAGAGGCACTAAACTAGGTTTCATAGATATGGAATACATTTTACAAAATGTACCCGATTATACAGAAGCAAAGGCGCAATTAGAGCTAAAAACTGAAAAATGGAAACTTGAGATTGATGCTAAAAAAATTGAAATCAATAAACTTAAAGAAGCCCTAAAAGCTGAAAGAGCATTGTTAACTAAAGAATTGATTGATGAAAGAGAAACAGAAATTAATTTTCTAGAAAATGAAAACCTAGATTACCAACAGAAACGATTTGGACCCAACGGAGATTTAATAATACAAAAATCCCTCTTGGTTAAACCAATACAAGATCAAGTTTTTACTGCTGTTCAAGATATTGCTGAAAGGTTAAAATACGATTTCATTTTTGACAAAACATCTGATCTAACCATGTTGTTTGCAGCAAAAAGATTTGATCTTAGCGACCAAATTATACGCACGCTTACCCGAACTGAAAAAAGAGAGCAGTTGACTAAAAAACAACAAAAAGCAGAAGAGGATAAAGAGAAAAAACAAGACGCGATGGATGAAAATCCAGATTTAGCAGAACGTCAAAAGCAAATAGACGAAAAAAAATATGCTAGAGAGAAAGTACTAGAGGACAGGAAGTTGCTTCAAGAGCAAAAGAAAAAGGAATTTGAAAACAAAAGAGCACAAATAATAGCAGACAGAGAAGCTAAAAAAAATGGCACGGTTTCTGCAAATGTTAAAATAGAGGATCCTAAAAAAGCGGCAAACGCAGATTCTACAAATGATTCTTCAAAACAGTTAGCAGAAGACCTCAAACAAAAACAAGTGGAAGTTAATGCACAAAAACTAGAAGATCGTAAGAAAATTTTAGAAGACCGCAAAAAAGCATTAGACGAAAAAAGAAAAAAAATTCTCGAAGAAAGAGAAGCGATTAGAAAAGCAAAAGAAGAAAAATTAAAAGAAAATACAAACAAAAATTAATTACTAAATATTTTAAAAACGATGAGACAAATTAAAACTCTATTTATTGCTGCAATTTTTATTTTAGGAGCAAGCCAAACAATTAATGCACAAGCAAAAACGGCTCATGTTGATGTAAGTGAGATTATGACAAAAATGCCAGCAATGTTAGATGCTCAAAAACAATTGGATAAATTGAGTACTACTTACGATGCTGATTACAAAAAGATGGTAGAAGAATACCAAGGGAAATTAAAAAAATACGAAGCTGAAGCTGCTACAGTAACTGAAGCTATTAATGGAGAACGCTCTAAAGAAGTACAAGACATGCAGTCTAGAATTGTAGCTTTTAGAGACAATGCTCAAAAAGAATTGCAACAAAAAGAATCTGATATTGTTAAACCATTGATGGAAAAAGTGAGAGCTTCAATCCAAAAAGTAGGAAAAGCAAAAGGATTCCAATATGTTCTTGATGGTTCTTCTCTTTTACTTGCTGATGGTCCAAACTTGACTCTTGATGTTAAGAAAGATTTAGGTTTCTAGGAAAAATAGACAATCGTTTAAAACTGCTCGTCCTAACTATAGGATTGAGCAGTTTTTTGTTTAAATAAACTATTGGAATTTCGTTGTTTAGCGTGTAACTTTGTTTTTATGAATGACAACAATCAACCTATTGGAATTTTTGATTCAGGAATTGGAGGAACTTCGATCTGGAAAGCAATCCATGAATTACTACCTAATGAAAAAACTATATATCTTGCTGATAGCGCCAATGCACCTTATGGACTAAAATCGAAACAAGAGATTGTAGCTTTGAGTATGAAAAACACGGATTTCTTATTAGAAATGAAATGTAAATTGATTGTAGTTGCTTGCAATACGGCAACTACGAATGCCATCCAGGAATTGCGAGCGAAATATGACATTCCTTTTATTGGCATTGAGCCAGCAATAAAACCCGCAGTAACGCATTCTAAAACGCAAATAATAGGCATTCTGGCTACGCAAGGAACATTAAATAGCGAATTGTTTAACAAAACTACAGAGAAGTATCAAGACACAAAAATAATAGAACAAGTGGGCCACGGATTAGTACAACTAATTGAAAACGGTGACATTCATTCGACAGAAATGACAAAACTACTTCAATCCTACTTGACACCAATGATAGCTGCTAATATTGATTATTTAGTATTAGGATGCAGTCATTATCCGTATTTGATTCCGCAGATAAAAAAAATACTCCCAGAGCACATTAAAATCATAGACACTGGTGAGGCCGTTGCCAAACAAACTCAAAATGTATTGAAGACTAAAGTAGGATTTTCAACGGGAGAAAATAGCGAACCAATTTTTTACACGAATACGAATCCGACTGTATTGAAAGAAATAGTAGGAAATGCATACACCGTTGAAGAAAAAAAATTCTAGAAAAGACTATTCTTCGTCTTTAAACCAACCAGAATACATCACGTAATTATTGGAAATACGTTCGATTTCTCCAGCAAAATCAGATTGATCAATGTCCTTTACTTTTTTGGCTGGAACACCTGCCCAAATCGTACCTGAAGCAACAACTGTATTTTGAGTAATAACAGCTCCTGCAGCTACAATCGAATTGCTTTCGATAACACAATTATCCATCACAATTGCGCCCATTCCTATTAGCACATTATCATGAACTGTACATCCGTGTACGATCGCGTTGTGGCCAATAGAGACATTATTTCCTATAATTGTTGGGTGTTTTTTATACGTACAATGAATTACTGCTCCATCCTGAATATTTACTTTATTTCCAATTGTGATAAAATTTACATCGCCACGAATCACAGCATTAAACCAAACACTACAATTTTCTCCAAAAGAAACATCACCAACAATAGTTGCATTTTCTGCAACATAACAATCATTCGGGATTGACGGTGACTTACCATTTATCGATTTTACTAGCATAATATAAAAGGAGAAATTAATTAATTGCTGGACAGTTGCAATCGTATTTGACAGGTTTACAAAACAGATCGATTCCTAAGGTAATTTGGTGATAGCCACCATTATCAAACTTAACCGCACCTGACAACTGAGAATACGTATAAGCAAACATAAATTTATCAAAATTAACTCCTACAATTGGCGTGATGTATTGCAGTTTTTGTTTAGAAACTGTACTGCCTTGCAGGAATTCGGCACCATCAAAGCTTCTTCTATAAGATAACCCACCAAATATTTTTCCGAAATCTAGTGTCTTGTAGGCCTTCAAATTAACATCGATTGCCTTTTCTTTCGTTTTTTCGACCATTTGAAATAAAACAGATGGTTCCCACAAGATTTTATCGCGATCTCCAAAAATATATCCAGCACTCAATAAATACTTTCTTAAATTATCACTCTCGTATTCCGTGTAAATATTTCTTCTAGTTTCGATTGCATTTTTGACTGTTCCATGCACATATAAATCCAAGAAATTATAAGAGGCACCAATATCAACATTAAAATACGAATCTTTTTGAACAATTGTTCCATTTATGATTGGATCAAAATCACCAGATTGACGGAATTTTGTTTCGTCTAACTGACTTTGGATTAGTCCAGCACTGATTCCAAAAGACAACTGGTTTAAATCGATTTCATTTCTAGAAAACATCAAATGATACGCATATGTGAATTTGACACCTTTTTGGGAATGATACCCATTTTTATCATTAAAAACTATAATTCCTGCACCCGCTTTCTCTCCTACTCTACCATTGAAACTTAAGGTTTGGAGTTCTGGCGCATCGTCTTGATCAAACCATTGTTTACGACCAGTGAGTCTGACTTTGGCGCAATTTGCAGCTCCCGCCATAGAAGGATGAATTAAATAGTAATTATCCGTGAGATAATCCGAGTAAACAGGAATACCTTCCTGTGAATAGGAATAAAAGGAGATAAATAAAAGAGCAAATAGGAATTTAATTTTGGTGTGCATTTAATTACTTTTTAGTAAGAAGGAATGATTCTAAATCAATAAAAGTTTTTTGGAAATAAAAGTCAAAATACGTATCCAAAAGTAAAACTAAAGTTAATTTATTCATTAAAAATCAAATATAATTATTCTTAGAAAATAACTTTAGTAAATTTGTAAAAATTTAAAAGTTATGAGCAAAATTAGCATAAAAGAAACACAAAACCCAACTATACTAAAATTTGAATTTCAAGATTTTATCACTCAAAATGAAAGTTTTGAATTTAAAAATATTGATGAAGCAAAAACATCTCCTTTAGCACAGCAATTATTTTACTTACCGTTTGTAAAAACAGTTTATATTTCTGGAAATTTTATAGCAATCGAAAAATACAGTATTGTTGAATGGGATGATGTTAAAGATGATGTTGCTGAACAAATAGAGGAATTTGTAAAAAACGGAGGAACCATAATCACCGTTGACGAAAACAAAACAAAAAAACAACCCGTAACTGTTTACGGTGAGACTACGCCAAATCCTGCTGCATTAAAATTTGTAGTAAGTAAAATGTTGACCAAAAACGCTATTGAATTTAAAAATATTGATCAAACTGGCGCTTCCCCACTAGCTAAGGAATTATTCAAATTTCCGTATGTGAAAGAAATTTTTATCGATGAAAATTACATCTCTGTCACAAAATATGAAATTAATGATTGGCAAGAAATAACCTTAGAGTTACGAAGCTTCATCAAGCAATATATTGAAAATGGCGGAACAGTTCTAGATGAAAATTTCATCCAAGCCGTAACAGAAAAGGAAGAAACCAAAGCAAAAGAATTTGATAATTTAGATGTAACCTCACAACAAATCATCAATATATTAGAGGAATACGTAAAACCAGCTGTTCAAGCAGACGGTGGAAATATTGCATTCGATTCGTATAACGAAACAGATAAAACTGTTAAAGTAATTCTTCAAGGTGCCTGTAGCGGTTGCCCGTCCTCAACATTTACTTTAAAAAGTGGTATTGAAAACATGTTAAAAAGCATGCTGAACGATGAGGCCATTAAAGTGGAAGCCGTAAACGCATAAGCAGAATAGAAATTACAATTGATTGAACATGTTATAGTTATGTGAAAAAAATTACCGTTTTAAATAAAATAGGTATATTTAATATTTAACTTAACACATAGAAATTATGTCAGTATTAAAAGTAATTGAAGTGCTTTCCAGTTCAGATATAAGTTGGGAAGATGCCACTCAAAAAGGAGTAGCAAAGGCAGCTAAAACCATTAATCACATACGATCTGTATATGTTAAGGATCAAAGTGCTGCCGTAAGTGGTGGAGAAATCACAGAATATAGAGTAAATCTAAAATTAACTTTCGAACTCGAATAGATTAATTTGACCGATTAATTTAAGCGTTCGCATTAGCGAACGCTTTTTTATTTCTAGAAGCTATTTAAAGCTATCGATTGCATTACTTTCTGATGGCAGGCAATCATTTGTATTTTCAAACCATATGAATTTCGTTGAAACCAAAAAAATCAAATAGTGTTATTATCTGCACACTACATAAAAAAGAAAATGTTGTTTTATGTTTGCCAAAACAAGACGAACATGATGCCAAATACTGATTTTCAGTAAATTATTAATAATTTAATAAAGTAATCCTAGAAAAAATTGTTTAATATTGTGAGACTAATCAAATAAAATAACATGGGACTATCTTCATTTTTAAAAAATTTATTTGGCTCAGCCAAAGAAACTGCCAGCGAATTAGCTGACAAAGCGGAAACTACTTTTGAGCAAGCAAAAGAGACTGCTGCACCTTACCTTGAAAAAGCAGAAACATTTGCAGAAGAAACATTTGAAAAAGCAAAAGAAACGGCCACTCCTTACCTTGAAAAAGCAGAAACATTTGTAGAAGAAACATTTGAAAAAGCAAAAGAAACTGCAGCGCCTTATATTGAAAAAGCAGAAACATTTGTAGAAGAAACATTTGAAAAAGTAAAAGAAACTACAGCTCCAGTTATAGATAAAGTAGAGAATTTTACTGGTCATGCTAAAGAAACTGTTACTGAACATAGTGAGAAAGCAGTAGAATCAGTAAAAGAAAATACTGCCATAGCCACAGAAAAAGTTGAAGAAATAGCAACTGAAACTAAAACAATAGCTACAGATGCTGTTGAAACTGTTTCTGAAAAAGCAAGTGAATTAGTAAAAGACGGTGATGCAGACGCCACTGAAAAAGCTAAGGAAACTATAAATAAAATAGAAGAAGACGCAGATTAATTTATAAAAAAAAAATAATTGTATTTTTGTACTTCAAACTTAACCTTCTCTTTTGGGAAGGTTTTTTATTAGATAAAAAATGAACTTAAATCCAAATCAGTTAACTGATTATGCCAATACATTCGTCACTGTATTGGTTGATTATTCCCCAAAAATTATTTCTGCCTTTGTCATTTTATTTATTGGCCTTTACGCCATTCGGCTTATCAATAGATTTATCAGGAAACTGATGACTAAAAGAAATTTAGATCCTACTTTGACAAAGTTCCTTGCCGATATTTTACTTTGGGTTTTAAAAGTCCTATTATTTGTAACATTCATATCAAAGCTAGGAATAGAAACTTCATCATTTGTTGCTATTTTGGGGGCAATGGGACTTGCTGTTGGTTTATCACTTCAAGGTTCTTTATCGAATTTTGCAGGCGGTATGTTGATTATTCTTTTCAAACCTTTTAAGGTTAACGACACTATTGAAGCGCAAGGAGTAATAGGAACGGTGAGCGAAATACAAATATTTGTAACGAAACTAATTGCTGCTAACAATCAAACTATTTTTGTACCTAATGGCGCTTTGTCTAATGGAAACATTATTAATTATTCCTTACAAAAAATTAGAAGAGCCGATTTGACCATCGCTATTTCCTATGATGCGGATATTAAAAAAGTGAAAGAAATAATTACTGCCATTTTAAAAAATAATCCCAAAGTGCTTCAGACTCCTGCTGCCGAAGTTTCTGTAAAAAACTTAACTGACAATGCCATTCAAATTGCGGTGAGACCATGGGCAAATAATGAAGATTACGGTCTCGTTTTCTCTGAAACTTTAGAAAGCTGTAAACTGGCGTTTGATGCTGCTGGAATTATCATTCAGCCTTATGTAAGAGAATCAACTCCAAACAATTTAATATAATTAAATTATTTCTTTGGAGTCGTAATCATAAAGTCTTTCAGATAATACGGTTCAAAATAGGCGACATCTACAGTGTCGCTTTTTTTGAATTTTTCGAAGCTTAAAAAACTCATTTCTTTAGCAGAAGGATATACAATTTCGTCAAGGAAAATATAATTTTCTTTGGTCAAAACCGATTTGCACTTTTCCGCGCAATCACCAACAAAATATAATGTTTCCTGCAAATTTTCAAATGAATTCTCTGTAATTATTTCGGCAAGAACTTCTCTTTTTTGTTCCAAATTTGGAGCAAAAACAGCACTATATACTTCCATTCTTCGGGCATCAATCATGGGAATAATTAATCCGTTGGAAATGGTCACCTGCGAAGCCAAAGCTTGTAAAGTATCCACAGCAATTAATGGAATATTGAGTGCATAGCACAATCCTTTTGCTGCAGAAACTCCTATTCGAAGCCCAGTATAGGAGCCAGGCCCTTGACTTACGGCTACAGCACTTAAATCTTGGAGTGTAATACCTACTTCTTTTATGATTTCTTCAATAAAAACATGCAATCGTTCTGCGTGGGAATAGCCTTCTTCTGCAATCTCTTTATAAAAAATTGTTTTCCCTTCTTTTGCCAGAGCAACAGAGCAATTCTTTGTTGCAGTCTCAATGTTTAGTATATAACTCAATTTTGGGTTTTGTTTTAAATTAAAAATCACAATCACAAAATTATATTTTATGATTGTGATTTCAAAACTGTTCTCCTAGACAATTACTTTTTGCTATCGCCTTTTTTGTCTTTGTCAGTAATTAAAGATACTTTATCACCCGAATTTAATTCTTTAGAAACGGTATTGTAGGGTCCTGTAATGACAACATCGCCTTTTTTAAGGCCTGATAAAACCTCAATATTGGTATCGTCTTGGATTCCGGTTTTGATAATTCTAATTTTAGCTTTATCCCCTACTTTTACAAATACGCATTCAAATTTCTTATCACTTTTTGGTGCAGCTCCTTTTTGTTCTTCATTAGGATCGTCCACTTTAATTTCTTTTACAGCCGCAGTATCCGATTTTACAACCACAGAACTAATAGGCACCGACAATACATTCGACTTTGTTTCTGTAATAATATCAACCGTTGCGGTCATTCCTGGTCTAAACGGAGAATAGGTGTCCGGTTTACCCTCTAGTAAATCAAGGTATGATTCTTTTAGTATTCTAACTTTAACTTTAAAATTCGTTACTTGATCCGCCGTCAAGGCCGAACTAGCAGAATTAGAAATACTTGTCACTGTTCCTTTAAATTGCTTTTTCAGGTATGCGTCAACTTCGACATTTGCATCGTCGCCAACTTTTATTTTTACAATATCATTTTCATTAACATCTACTTCAACTTCCATATTGTTTAAGTTGGCCACTCTTAAAATTTCGGTACCCGTCATTTGCTGCGTTCCTAAAACACGCTCACCTAGTTCTACGTTCAACATAGAAATTGTTCCGTCAGCTGGAGCATAAATGGTAGTACGTCCTAGATTGTCTTTGGCTTCATTGACAGTTGCCGAGGCGCTTTGTACATTAAAATAAGCAGTTTGCTTAGCTGCTTTGGCAACTTCATAGGATGCGACTGCCTTATCCCAATCCGACTTTGAAATAATTCCTTTTTCGAACAATGTTCGATTACGGTCGTAACTTGATTTAGATTCTTTGAAAGAAGCATCAGCTTGACTTAAATTTGCTTTGGTTCCTGATAAATTTGAAACCGAACGATTGTAGCCAGAAGTGTATAAATCAGGATTTATCTTTACTAGTAAATCTCCTTTTTTAACTACTTGACCTTCTTTTACATTCAAAGAAATAATCTCTCCCGATACCTCAGATGAAATTTTTACTTCGATTTCTGGTTGAATTTTTCCAGTCGCTGAAACCGTTTCTACAATCGTTATTGGATTGACTTGGGCAATTTCAATTTCGGTACCTTTATCCTTATTTCCGATAACACCAGATTTTGACAGTATTATTAGACCTGCAATGATTACTACTGCTCCACCTATTAGGATATAAATTGTTTTTTTTGACATAATAAATTAGTTTTTGATAAGTGGAATTCCAAAATAGAATTCTAGAATTTTAATTTTAAAGATATAATCGTATTTGGTTCTTAGCACATCTGATTGTGCATTGGTAAGCAATGTTTGTGCTTGATTGAAATCAAAAGAATTCATCAAACCAACATCATATTTTTCTTTAGCATAATCGTAAGCACCTTGTCTCGCTTCTACAGCTATAATTGCCGATTCGTAAGCATTTAGCGCTCCTTTAGCATCTGCAAATCCAGTAAATACATTCCTTTGCAAATCTAAATCTTGTTGCTCAACAGCGATTTTTGATCGTTCTAAACTTACTTTAGAACGGTCTACATTATTTCTAACTGCAAAACCATTAAATATCGGAATCGATAATTGAACTCCAAAAGATTGTCCTTTGTTGTTACTGAATTGATCAAAAAACGGAGCAGGATTTCCTAAAACTCTATTGAAATTTGGGCTTAAAACATTTTGATTTGAGCCTTCAACAAAACCAATTATTGAGGTAGGATTTGAAGTATTTGGAGCAACACCTACAACTCTGTCACTGTAAGCAACTCTTGAACTAAAACTATAAAAACCTTGTAATGTGGGTTGAAAAGCACCTTTGGCAATTTCAACATTTTTCTCTGCTATTTCTAAATTTGTTCTTGCAATTTTTAATTCTGTTCGCCCCTCTTTAGCTTTTTCATAGATACTATTTGGAGTTTGTGCCATAATATTATTTTCATCTTTAATGTTGGTATCATCAACAACATCAAACCTTTCAAAGTCTTTCAGTTGTAATAATTGAGCCAAACTTAATTTTGAAATTAATAAAGTATTTTCTGCAGTAATCACATTTTGATTGTTTGATGCTACAGTAGCTTTTACGTCCAATAAATCACCTCGAGGAATAGATCCTGCCTTCACTAATTCTTCGGAGCGTACTAATTGTTTTTGGTTAATTCCAAGTTGTTCCAATTGTACTTTTAGATTTTCCTTGTTAAAAAGTACTTGCAAGAAAGCATTTGCAACATTCAAGGCTACATCCTCTTGCATTTTTAACAATTGATATTTTGCAGCAACTATAGAGAGATTCGCTCTACGCAACGTATTTTGATTTTGCAATCCTTTATAAATATCAATCCCAACATTAACTCCCGCAGAGGTAAATTGAGTAGTTTGGTTTTGTAATAAACCCGTTGTAATATCCTGATTCAAACCAATATTCCAGGAATGAGATGCACTCGCATTTACTGAAGGGAGAAAATTTCCAAACGCACCTCTTTTATCAATCAATGCTGTTTTAGTATCTAACTCCGATTGTTTGATAGAGATATTATTTTGAATGGCATAATTTACGCATTCTTGAAGAGTCCATTTCTTGGACTGTGCCTGCATAATCAAGCAACTAAACACGAGTACTATTAAACTGAAAAAACTTCTTTTTTTCATATATTTTTGAATAAAAGCGCAGTAGGACTGCAAACAAATTTAAATATTTATAGATAAGATTTATATGAAAAATAGCAACTATTTCAATTCAAAATCATCTATTAAATCATTAGACTTTAGAAATTAGCATTTGTTACAAAAATTAATAAAAAAAGAATTCTTTTATTAATTTAGCTACTCTAAAACATTCCTAAAAAATGCCCAAATTCACATTCAATCTGCTTATACTTTTTTCCATTATTTGTACAACTAGCTGTTCAACAACAAATAAGATAGCAACTTTGAAACCAGAGCTAGACGATGCGACACCACTAGTTTACGAGAGCATTCCTTCCTACATTAATTTACCAATTAGCGTTAAACTAAAAGACATTGAAAACCAAACAAACACACAACTGAATGGCCTAATCTATGAAGACAATATTATAGATGATGATGATATAGAAATGAAGATTTGGAAGCTAGCTCCCATTACAATCAAAAATGATAATACTAAAAATGGTCAAAAAATCATAACAGTATTGCCCTTAAAAGCTATTGTAAAATACAGGATTGGTACAAAAAAAATGGGTGTCGAATTATACAATATAAAAGAGTTCAATTTAGATGGAGTGGTAACTTTGATAAGTGAAGTAGGTTTGACCAATTGGAAAATGAACACCAAAACAGAACTTAAATCACTCGATTGGAACGAAAGCCCAACGATGACTGTTTTTGGCAAAAATGTCCCTGTCACCTATTTGATCAATCCAGCCATTGCCCTTTTTAAATCAAAAATTGAAAAGAAAATTGATAATGCCATCGAAAAATCCATGGATTTCAAACCAAATGTTTTGCTTGCTTTGGAAAAAATCTGTGCGCCTTTTCAAATGAGTGATACTTACCAAAGTTGGCTTAGGATTACACCAATCGAGATTTATTCTACGAACGCCAAACTCAAAAACGACACGTTTGTACTCGACATGGGAATGAAGTGCACCATGGAAACCATCATTGGAAAACAACCTGAATCAAAATTTAATGCTAACAAAATTATTGTAAAATCTGTTTCTAAAATACCTCAAGACATTTCAGCTAATATTGTAGCCGTTTCGACCTATCAAGAGGCTTCAAAACTAATGACAAAGAATTTTAGCGGACAAACATTTGGTAGCGGCTCTAAGTCAATAAAAGTACAAAATGTTGCTATTTGGCATAAAAACGGGAAAATGATAATCGCTTTAGAGATACTAGGAGCTGTAAACGGAACGATTTATTTAGCAGGATTTCCACAATATAACGACAAAACTAAGGAAGTATATTTTGATCAATTGGACTACGCTTTGGATACAAAAAATAAATTGATGCGAACCGCCAATTGGCTGGCTCAGGGATTAATTTTAAAAAAGATTGAGCAAAGCTGCCATTACTCCATAAAACCAAATCTTGAAGAAGGTCAAAAAAGCATGATGACTTATCTAAAAAACTATTCTCCGATGCAAGGTGTTTTTGTAAATGGGAAAATGGAAGAAATTCAATTTGAAAAAATTCAATTGACAAATCAAGCTATCATCGCTTTTCTCAAAATAAAAGGCACTCTAAATGTATCCGTTGATGGATTGAAGTAAATTTTAAGAAGCTAACTTGATTTCTTCTTTTTCATTCGGTAAATGGCATACCCAATTCCTGCAACAAGCAGATAGGGAATCACCATTAGATAAACAATTCCGTCATTTACCGCAGCCGCTTGTGTGGAATTCTCATTGCTGGTCAAAGCAGCGCGACACATTGCGCATTGCGCATTTGTTGGCAGTGAAATAAGATTTAAAACAAATATTAATGATAAGGAATAAAAACAACTTATACGGTTGCTTTTTACTTTCTCCCGAGTTCCCACCACTTTAAATTCGCTTATTAAATTTTTAGTATACATAATAGGGTGAAATCATTAAATAAACAATTACGCCGGTAACCGCAACGTACAACCAGATAGGAAAAGTGATTCTAGATATTTTCTTATGAGACTCAAAATTGCCTGCTAAGGCTCGAACATAAGTCACTAAAACCATCGGAATGATAGCTATTGACAAAACAATGTGGGTAATTAATATAAAATAATACACATATTTAATAACTCCTTCGCCACCAAATTTTGTGGAGTCACTCGTCATATGATACGCTACGTACATCACTAAAAAAGCAAGCGATAGCGCAATTGCTGATGTCATCAACCACTGATGCAGTTTTCTATTACCATTTTTTATGGCTATTACAGCCACAATTAGCAGTACTGCAGTTATTCCATTGGTAGTGGCATATATTGGAGGCAAAAAGGAAAGAGGTGCTACATCATACCCAAAATCTTTTAGTTTTATTCCAAAAAGTATTGCAACCACTAACGGTATCACAATTGAAACTGCGATAATATATTTACTGAATTTTTGTTCTAACGAATTATTTTCCATCATTATTCTTTTAATAAAATATTAATATCTTGTTGAATATTTCTTACTCCTTTTTTATCTAAACCGTCATAATACAAAATTGGATTTCCAAAATCGTCTGTCCTGCAACGTATGTTTCCATTCTTGTCTATTAGAGCAAACAATCCTGAATGTTCAAAACCACCAGCTACTTTGTTATTTTGACCTGCATAAAGATTAAAACCTTTATTAGCCAAATTAAAAATATACGCTTTGTCTCCTGTTAAAAAATTCCAATTAGCCGATTTCACACCCAAAAGATTTCTGTGATCCTGGAGTACTTTTGCAGTATCATGTCCTGGATCTATGGTTATTGAAACCATTCCGAAGTTAGGGTTCCCAAAAAAATTCTTTTCCAGCACCAACATACTTTGATTCATTTTTGGACAAATGGTAGGGCAAGTAGTGAAGAAAAATTCTAACACATATACTTTCCCTTTGTATGTTTCATTGGTGATTTTTTTACTGTCTTGATTGATGAGTTCAAATTTGGGAGCAGGGCCTATTTTTAACAATTGTCCTTCAGATACTGCAACCGGATTTACACTATCCAATCGATCTCCTTGTACTACTTTGTCATTCTTAATTCTTTCGACAATTTTAGGTATCGCATAAATACCAAAAATCAAAATAATAAAAGAAATTCCTATGTAAGATTTATTTTTGAACATACCGTATTATATTTTTCTGGTGGCGTTATTGTTCTTTTTTAGAGCAGCACGATATTCATAAAGAATCACTTTAAAATCATCAAGCATTTCATTACTCAGCTCTGCGGGGTGAAAAGTGTTGTATCCTTCTTTGGTGTTTTTAACTAATTTCCGACCTCGAAGATTTCGTTTTTTATCAACGATGTACACTTTAGGAGTTCCTAAATTATCATCTAATTTTTCTACTAGCTTTAATTGAGAATAATACGTTTTTATTTCCTCGCTTGAAGCAAAAACAAAACGCCATTGTGCAACATCTGTAAAGGCAGCCAATGCATCAATCACTTTTTTGGCATCTTTTTCAGTACCAGTTGGACATACCATAACAAACTGCACGTCTTTGAACTCATGATATCTTTGATAAATCTTTTGATTTAAATTAAAAAGATTTCCTCTATTTTTTAAAAGTTCAGTACCCATAAAACCCAAAATGGTTACTTTACCATTCAAACTAACTTTTTGACTATCTAAAGATTCCCAGTTACCTAAGTCAGCGGTATTGGGAGTTATAGTTGGTAATTTAGTAAACCCATTAACACCTGAGGCAAAAAAAAGGTATGCCACAATAGGTAGTATAAACAAAACGAAAAGAACACTATTTTTTTTCATTGGAACATTAATAATTAAAGTACAAAAATAAAAAAAGGCACGCAATGCGTACCCTCTTTTTGAATTAATATCTTGTTAAAAATTCCATTTAATTGTAGAATTTTTAAAAACCTCATAAATATAATCCCCTTCTGTCAAAAGAATGAAGAGCAAATATAAAATCAGAAAAATTACTGGAAAAACAACTGCGCTTCTTAAAGAGCTTTTTTCACCTTCCATATGCATAAATGCATAAACGATGTAATACGCTTTAAAAATGGTAAGAGCATAAAAGATCCAATTAAGTAAGTTCATACTTAAAAAATCATTCATGAAAAGAAAATCAGGTTTTAAAATTCCTAGATAAACTTCTACTATTGTAACGGCAGATAATATTCCGAAAACTTTCCAGATTCTACCTATATTAGATACGTGTTCGTGTGACATGATAATTACTTTTAGAAAATTAAACGAGATAGAAAACTGTAAATACAAATACCCAAACTAAATCGACAAAGTGCCAATAAAGACCCACTTTTTCTACCATTTCATAACTTTTTCTTTTCTCATAAGTTCCAACTAACACATTGAAAAATATGATAATATTTATGATTACTCCAGAAAAAACGTGGAATCCGTGAAATCCAGTGATAAAGAAAAAGAAGTCAGCAAATAATTTACTTCCGTACTCGTTTCTTACCAAGTTCGCGCCTTCAACAACATAATGTGCTTGACTTAATTTTGCTACAGACTCTTCTCTTGAAAGAATTGTTTTCTTTTTGTCTTTGGTAATTACTTCCGTTCTGATCAAAAGTTCTGGATGCGCCTTAAAACCCGCTTGAACTTCCGCAACTGAATACGAAGGCAAACTTGGTTCATCCATAAACCATTTACCCTTGTTTCTTGTTAGTTGTTCTCTATCTTCAGGTAAAGTCGTTGCAAATTCTGCTAACGCAACACGGTTACCTTCTTTATCCACAAACTGAAGTAAACTTCCTCCCTTTGTTTCAATAGCACCGTATTCCCCTTTGATGAAGTTTTTCCATTCCCAAGCTTGAGAACCTACGAAAATCAAACCACCGATAATGGTTAAGAACATGTAAAGAACTACTTTGTTTTTTTTCATTTGATGTCCAGCATCAACAGCCAAAACCATTGTAACTGATGAAAAAATCAAAATAAATGTCATCAACGCTACGTAATACATAGGAGCCGATACGCCATGCATGAATGGAAAGTGCGTGAACACCTCATCAGCCAGTGGCCATGTTTCAATAAATTTAAATCGTGAAAAACCATACGCCGCCAGAAATCCAGAGAACGTTAAAGCATCTGATACGATAAAAAACCACATCATTAATTTGCCATAACTTGATCCCATTGGCTCATTGCCGCCTCCCCAAGTTTTTCCTTCACTATTTGCAGTAGTAACTGTCGCTTCCATAAAAGTTATTCGTTAAAAAGTTCCCAAATTTACGTTTTTTTCTTATTTAAAGAAATATAAAAACAAAAACAAATAAACCCATAATAAGTCAAGAAAGTGCCAGTACATTGCACCAAGTTCAATTCCAAGGGTTTGAGATGAATTGTATTTTTGTTTAAAATGATTATAAATTATAATCAGCAGTGAAATCACGCCACCAGCAAGGTGAATCAAGTGCACAACCGTTACAACGTATAAAAAAGTAGTAGTAATAGAGCTTCCACTTCCTGTGAAATAATACCCATTATCTACTATTTGTCCAAATCCTACAAATTGCAAAACTACAAACAATATTCCTAGTACTAGTGTAGACAATAGGAAAAGTGTCGTTTTGCTTTGATTGTTTTTTTGAATTGCTTTTTTTGCCAAATAAAATGTGACGCTACAGCCGATTATTGCAACGGTGCTGTAGAAAAAAGCGGTTGGTAATTGAAAATCTTTCAACCAGTCTGCTCTTGATTTACTTACAACAAATGCACTAGTTAAACCAGCAAACATCATTGTCATACTCACCATAGCAAACAACAAAATCAACTTGTATGATCGTGCTGTTCTGGATTTTTGTTCCTCAGTTGTCATTATCGTATCCATAACTATCTTAAAAATTTATCAAATATATAAACCAATTGCAGTAATGTAATGTAAGAAACACTAACTAGCATCAAAGTCCTAGCAGCTTTTGGAGTTCTTACTTTATACAATTTTACTGCGTAAAAAAGCATCCACAATCCCAACAAGAAAACAACTACTGCCGCTACTGGCGTAATAAATAAACGCCCCGTGTAACCAAAAACAGGAAGAAGTGAAGCCAAAATCAACCAAACGGTGTATAAAATAATCTGTAACGCTGTGCCTTTGTCTTTTTTGCCTGTAGGCAACATAAAGAAACCAGCCTTCTCATAATCGTCATACAAAAACCATCCAATTGCCCAAAAATGTGGAAACTGCCAAAAAAACTGAATTAAGAATAACGTTCCTGCTTCTATTCCAAATTCGCCCGTGGCGGCAACCCAACCCAACATAAAAGGGATTGCTCCTGGAAAAGCGCCTACAAAAACAGACAACGAGGTCATTGTTTTTAAAGGTGTATAAATACTAGTGTATAAAAATATTGAAATAGCGCCAAACATAGCGGTTTTTGGATTGATAGTATAGAGTAATACAATTCCAATAACCGTCAAAAGACTTGCAATAATAAGCGCAACTCCCGAAGACATTCTTCCAGTAGGAACAGGACGATTTTTGGTCCTATCCATTAAAGCGTCTAAATCCTTTTCGATAATTTGATTGAAAGCGTTTGACGCACCAACCATACAATACCCACCTAGCGCCAATTTTAACAACACCATCCAATCTAAGGAATGCAAATCATAAATACCGAGCATAAACCCAGCAACTGACGAAAAGACCACACTAATCGCTAAACGAGCCTTAGTGATTTCGCGGAAATCAATATAAATGGATTTTAGTGAAAATATATAAGGTGTTGCGTTCAATACTTGCGTTTATTTGTTTTAAAATCTTTTGCAAAAGTAGTGCATCAAAAGGGATTTGGCAAAAAACAATTCACAAAAGATTAATAATCAAAATACCAATTAAAAATATCAGCTCGTATCCCCAAGGTAAACCAATTAGTACTTTCAGTAAAAGTAGTAACCGTGTTTTTTGAAGGATCAAAACTTCTATAAATATAACTACCAAAAAGCTTTAGGTTTGTGGCTGGATTTACCAAATAACCTCCTTGAAAATCAACAATAAAAACAGCCGTTTTATTTCCTTGCCCTACTTTTACATTGCTATCAAAAGCTCTTTTTTCATCGTAATCTTTATAGATATTTCCTCCGTAGTTTAAATCATCTTCAAGAGTGTCAAAATCAAATCCTCGTGTCCCCGCAGTAACTTTTGCATCAGCAAAAAGCCTCCCTTTATGGTAACGAGCAATCGCAATAAATTCCTTGAAGTTTCCGCCCCATTGGTGCCCAATACTTTGATTATTGTGCGCATAATTCGTAATTGGCATGCTGTGGGAATAAACATAGGGACGCACATGATTGTATTCTAATTGTAGTTGCAAATTATCTACTTTAAAAGCATTGTAATACTTAACTCCTAATTGATAACCGTACTTATTTTTCCAACTATTATTGCGTTCTTTGACGTCTCCCAAAGAAAACTCATCCAGAATAAACTGTCCATAAAAATTAATTCGATCACTCCATTTGTACTTAAATGTCAATCCTAAAATAGCATTACCGCTTCGAGCCGAAGAAGCAAATTCAACAGCGCGATAAAATATAATTGGATTTACAAAATTCACGTCGAAACCTCGATCGTTTGAATTAGTCCAAACAACTGATTCAAATAAACCAAGATTGAATTTATTAGAAATATTCCAACTCAAATAATGATTTGCCATAAATTTCGTGGAATAGGTGCGTTCTAGCGTAACTTCAGGACGAACATCTTTGAGCCACATGTAGGTGTTTGTGTATTTTATTTTCCAAAAATTAGTGTTCAACTTAAAATAAGGATACGGACTTGCACCATCACTTTCGAGCAAAGATCGATACCCATCTCCGATAAAATTTCTACCGTAACCCAACTGTAAATCGATGAATTTGCTTGGAGTAAAAGTTAAATTGGCTTCTGCCAAAGGGAAATCATATGCGGAAGTTTTAAAATCTTTTGCAATTCCAATTCCCGGAATAATAGCTGGATTGCCTCCCGCTGGTTTAATTGATTCGGCATATCGATTGAAGTATCCCGCAAATCGACCTTGACTTTCAAAAACTGTGGTCGAAAAATTGATTTGTTTCCCCAATCCACCTCTAAAATTAATCCCCCTTGTGTTCACAAAAGTATTAGAGACTTCACTTTTTGATGCTTTTCCAACCTGTAAATCAAGAATAGGATTTAGTGTAAACCAATATCCCTCGCCCTGGATTTCGACAGTATTCTCATTCCATAATTTTCTTGCCCACCAGCCAGAAGCCTTCTTTTTTAGCTGTTCATTAACTGCTTTTAGATTATAATATTTCGAAACCTCAGCATAGGTGTATGGCTTAGATGCGGTATGATTATTACTTCCCACTTGATTTAAAGAACTATCAAACTGCGCATAATAGCTATGCGAAAAAGGCACATTCAAATGACTTTCAAATTCTGGATTATTGTATTTTTTATAAACTATACTATCTAATTCTGTACGCCTTGGCTTTGTATTTGAAAGTATATTGGCCTTCGCCAAAGCTTCCAATTCTCTTTCCGCCCTACTCTTTAATGGTATCGCTACAGTTAGGGTAAACTTAGAATAGACTGGATTCCCATTATAGGTTGAAGGTTGTATTTTTGGAAAAATTGCAAAAACTCTTTTTGTTTCTTTGATTAGGAGTTCCTCATTTGCATCGACATAAATAACTTTAAAAGTACCTGTAGCATCTACCTCAAAAAGTACTTTTATATTCCCATTAAAATTATTCTGTTTTAAAGATTCTGGAACTTGGAAATTTGAAAAAACAAAGTCTTGAACCTGGTTGTAAAAACATTTTTCTAATCCTTTGGATTGCAAATTCAAACATTCTGCAAATACAGGAAAACGCTCTGATGTAGTGCCCGATTGTTCTACAATAACATTAGTATCTTGAGAAAAAGCAAAAAAGGAGAACGAAAACAAAAATAAAGTGAAAAAGGCTTTTATCATATTTATACTTTTGGAGAATTTAATATTCATTTTGCGAATTCTGCCCGTTCGCTATATTCTTTGCACCCGAAGTTCCAATTCGCTTTACACCCAACTGAATCATCGCGACGGCCTCTTCATAGGTTCTTACACCGCCAGCCGCTTTAACAGGAAGTGGCGACGCATTTTCTAACATCATTTTTATTGCAGGTACAGTAGCACCATTTGGAAGATTGTCTTCCGTGTTATAAAATCCCGTAGAGGACTTTACAAAAACAGAAGAAAAAAGCTCTTGTTCAAAATTAGAAATAATCACGTTTTTTATCAAACTTGACAACTGTATAATTTCCATATCCGTGAGTGCAGCCACTTCAATAATCCACTTTACTACCTTTTTTTTATTTAAACCTAACTGTGTACATTCAAAAATTTCCTCTTTAATAACAGAAAGTTCGCCCCGTTTAAAAGCTGCATAGTTGCATACAAAATCCAAATCATCAACACCTTCTTGGATCGCTTGACGCGCCTCACTAAGCTTGTCATCAATAGAAGATGTCCCTTCAGGAAAATCGATTACGGTTCCTACAAGAACCATAGAATTCGCCTCAACGATCATCTTTTTGGCCAAAGAAACCATGTTTGGACGAATCATAATCAACTTAAAATTCTCCTCAATTGCTTCTTTGATAAACGCTTCGACTACCAGGGTATTCTCCTTTTCACTGAGTCCAGCTTGTTCAGCTGTTTTCAAATAGGTAGAATCCAAATATTGCTTGATATTCATGTGCTTTAGTTTTCTAATTCTTAACAAATTATGATACACAAAAATACATTTTATATAAACATAAGAGCATTTAAAAATTTTACTATTTATACGGTATTACTACATCCATTGTTTTTTAATGCTTGTCATAGAAATTAATCTTAGTCAAAAAAAAAGACTCGTAGAACTAGATGTAAAATGAAAAATCCCACTAGAGTGGGATTTTATATGAAATTGTTTTTTATTTGGACCTCGTTTTTAAATTCAATAAAAAAACAACGGCTATTCCTGAAATGGCGCCAGATACATTTGCTATAACATCAAATACATCAGCATGCCTTGTGGTCGTACATAATTCTTGAGTTATTTCTATACCTATTCCGAAAATAAAAGAGAAAAGGAACGCAGGTACTATTGATTTCAAAGTATTTACCGAATTTGTATGTTTTTGAAAAAAAGAAAAACAAAGAAACGTTAAAACAAAATGAAAAAAGACATGCACTACTTTATCTAGGTTTGAGACATTTCCTAAAGGAACCGAATCGATTTGAACCAAACAAAAAAATGCAATTACTCCAGCCCAAGACAAAGTAGCCACAAAATAGAGTTGTTTAAGCACCAATAAGTTCTTTATATGCCTCACTAGACAATAAATCATCTACTTCTGCCATATTTGAAATTTTTATCTTGATCATCCATCCCGCTCCGTAAGGATCAGAATTTACACTTTCGGGAGAACTTTCAAGTGCATCATTGAAAGCAATAATTTCACCTGACAATGGCTGGAACAAATCAGAAACTGTTTTAACCGCTTCAACGGTACCAAAAACTGCATCTTTGTCTAAGCTCTGATCTAAAGTTTCAACTTCAACATAAACAATATCTCCTAATTCTTTTTGTGCAAAATCAGTGATTCCTACTGTTGCAGTATCGCCATCAATATTAACCCATTCGTGATCTTTAGTGTATTTTAAATTTACTGGTATGTTCATAAAAATTGTAATTGATAATTAATTATTGATAATTTAAATTTTCAGACACAAATGTAACAATCTTATGCACAAAAATGGTTCTCTAACCGGAAAATTAATTTCCAAAATTATAGCGAATCGTAATTCCAGAACGAATATTTGTCAACGGAAATGAAGTCGAAATTACGGCTTTTGAAAACGAATGGTCGTAATAGAAAATGGCTGTTAGGTTTTTGCTAAAAGCATAATCTGCTTTGACTGTTATAGACCAAATATTTTGCCCGCCTGCTAATTGATTGTTGTCATAATCCAAATACCTCACAATTGTTTGGTTATTTCTATAGGTTATATCCGCCTTAAGATTTATGTCGCTTTTAATTATTCCGGTTGGATTATCGGCCAATCTCGAAGAGAAGATCACGTCCTTGAAACGATAGCCAAGTCCAACTACATATTCTATACCTTTCACTTCGGTCAATAAATTATTATCAAAACTCATTGATAAAGCACGGTCTTTTTTAATTTCGGCTAATACTTTTAAAGAGCTCTTCAACTCAAAATCCATGCGCATCAAAGGATTAAACTGCTCCACCAAGTTAATATTGGACATGATGGTCTTATTGAAAAAGTTGCCGCTCGCATCCACTCCATTTGGGTCTTTATCGAATTCAAAATTAGATCTAAATGCATTAATAGTATAAGAAGCTCTGTAATTACTCTGCAATGAAAACCGTTTGAAATTCTTTTTAAAGATGCCATAACGCATCAAGCCACTGTATTTTATAGACCAGTTTGGAATGGGGAAATTTCTAAAAATACCGAGCGAAACATCATCTGCATTGCCACCAGAATATGCTGCTAGAAACGCAGGCAGTAAAACGGCCTGATTGTTTTTGCCATAACCAATAGGATATCCCTCAGCATCCCTATTAGCTGGATTATTAATGTCGATACCGCGCTGTGCTGCCAATCTATTTGCCACTGTCAATCGGTTTGATCTAAAATCACTAAATGCTGCAGATGAATTTTCATCACTAGTCGAAAATGAAGTTTTAATCAACACCGTAGAAATAGAAAAGATACCAGTGTCGTAAGGTGATCTAGGATTGTACATACCATTTGTAACATCATACTGTTCCGAAGAGTTCTGAGAATAGGCACGATCAAGTGTCAAATCAATTTTTAAATCTGGAAACAAATCTACATTAGCCGTGGCTTTAAAGACCTTATTTGTCACCTGAGAGAAATTTTGGTTAAAATCAGGATAGTTTGTCAACCAGCCATTTTTAGCCGCTTCGTAACGAACATCATCTTGACTACCAAAAATAAAACCTAACGATGGTCTTGATGAACCAAGAAACCCAACACCTGGCGTATACCCTGGCAAAACCGTACCGCTGTTGTGGGTGTAATTCATTTGAATGTTTTTAATACTAGTCAAAACACCGATAAAACCATCAACAAATTCACTGTTTTTTGGAACCTGATTTGAATTTGTATTTACTATTTTTTCACCTGGTTTTGGCGCAGCTACTTTTGGTTTTGGTGCGCTTTTATTTGCGTTTTTAGTCAATCCCAAATATTTGTACAACATGTCCATATTCATTGTTGCATTCAAATTGTTAGAGCTTGCGTTTTGCACCGTATTCCCTAAGTTGTAGTCCGTTCCATCAATTTTAATTTGAGATAGCGCATTAGAAGTACGCTGCCAACTGTAATCTCCTGTGTACGTATAATTAGCCTTGATAAAACTAAAAACTGGAATTTTATTAATTGGAATTTCATAATTTACAACTAATTGTTGCATGTGCTGATTGGGATCTCCAATATCCCAATAACTGTCCCAGATCGTAAAAGTATCGATTGGCTCGTTATTTTCGTTCAAATAATTTTTGACAATATTGCTGGAAGAAGCTGTATAATTCAACTTCAATGACTTAGTCAAATTAAAATTAAAACCATATTGGTAATTGAAGGCAAAATTTCTTCGGTATAAAGGATCTAAACCAATTCCTTCTACATCCACTTGCCTGAATTGCTGACGGTTGTATTGTCTATTGATATTCGTATTAAAAGAGATATTAGAAGGCAAATAGTTAAAATTGAAATCTCTTAATAATTTCCAATAATTACTTTTCTTCATAAATTTTGTCTTCGTAAAAGGCTCGATAGGCTTTGGTTTAAAAGTATACGCATAGTCAACAGAGGAATTTACTTGCTGGTCTACATAATCTTCAATTTCAAAATCATGTCTTTGCACTTCATTAATTGACTGCGAAAAAGTAAAATTTTCCGGATCATAAACGTGCTGTTTTTGCTCTGCACCTCTTTCTTTTCTAACCCCAATGAAGTTGATACTTTTACGTTTGGTATAATCAACAGCTCTTCTCTCTATGTTGTCGCGCTCTTTTTGGTCTGCTGTATTTTCCAGTAATTGTTTGAGCTTGATGTCTTGATTAAAAGGATCATATTGCGGAGTTATGGTTTCCTCACCAATAGCATAATTAAAAGGGAGATTAATTTGCCATTTTTGCGGTAATAATTTACCTAAATTCACATTAGTTACAATATTATATTGTTCGGTATCCTCACGATTTCTCTCGTTTGGTCCTTGCTCTAATGTTCCAAAGCCTATGGTACTCTTTTTACCTGACATGGAAACGGTAGCAAAATCAGCAAAGTTAGTATCAACATTTAATAGTGCAGCCATACCACCTTGATTGTCCATATCAGCCAAACGCAATTCATTGAACCATACCTCACCTTTGATATCGTTTCGAGTTTCATTGTTTTTAACTCCCACCATAAGAGTACGCACCAATCCAAAATTTGGATTTCCTTTTATACCCAATTTCAAGCGATCACTTCCGTCACCATCCGTATTAGCCAGATCATTATCTGGATAATAAATTCCATCAAGCGGAAGTGTATTCGGATTAATACTCATAGCAAGAATCTTCAATTTGGTCAATAATGCCAACGATAAATCTATTTCATTTTCTTCTGGCCAAACCAAATCAGCACTCACAGGGGGACAATCTGAAGTTGAGGCTGAGGAAGGGTTTGTCACTTTTAGAGGAATTTCAATTTGATAGAAATTTTGAGTAAAGTCATTTCCAAAACGAATGAATCCTACCATTTGATTGTCTCTCAGTGCTACTTCATTTGGCAATGATTCAGCATGCAAAAACATTTTCAATTTATTGAATTGACGCATATCAATACTTACATTTTTAAAAACGGCTCTAGAATCCTCAGGCTCTAATCCGTTTCCAGAAACTCGTAAGGCAAGTGATTGCTCATTTTGATTGAGCACAGTATTGTTGTTGTATAATTGTTCCCGCTGCACGCCTGGTGGAACAACATAGTTTATAGGACATCGTTCATTGTTTTCTTGGACATTTACTGATAGAACATCTAGGTTGGTATTGTCATCAGCAATATTAGTGTCATTAAAATCTAGCGTATTAGTATAGCGTCGCCATTCTCCTCTCACTAAATCTAATGCGCCAAAACGAACGGTTACTTGGTCATTAAAATCCGTCATAAACATTCTCATGAAGCGAATCGATCTAAAATCAGAAATGTTTCCTATCGTGTTTTCTGGTTGTGAAACTGGTATTTTAAACTGCATCCACCTCGCTTCAGTAACAGAACCATCTGGCAAAGTCACTTGCGTATTTCTAATGTCTGTGATATAATTTTGCCCAACATTCATGTTAGGTTGCACATTAATGCTATACTCATAATATGCATTGATGGTGTTCATAGTATTGTCTCTATTGATATCTTCTACATCAGGAACCGTAGTTGAACCTCGGTTTGGATCTGTAATATCAACTGCTGAATTCCCGTCGGTGCCATTGTATTGTTTGTAGCGGTCTAAAATTCCACCTGAAGCATTCAAGTAAAAAGAATAATCATCTGCCGCAGGATCTAATTCTGATGCAAAATTCGTGTATACCGATCCTTCATTGGTATTAGTTAAACCATCAAGACCAATATCCTGATTCCTTCTATTATCGGCATTGGTATCAAACGCATAAATTAACGACTGAGAAGCCGGAACATCGCCCCACAAAGGCTGTGGATTTACTAAAATTTGATCGGGACCAAGTCCGTTTTCATATTGTTTCCTTCCATCTTTCAAAACATCTTCCGAGATTTCTCCTAAATTGAAATAAATTTTCCCCGTGTTAGATTGAGGAATCTTTCCGTTTCCTACATAAGGATCTAACACCCAAAACTGAATGTACTCTACGTTACCTTGCTCAAAATTAGTGGAGTTTATAGAGCGCATGATCCCTCCAAAATTTTCTCTTGGATCAACAGCTACAGATGAACTATTGTTATACGGCCCTCTATCAGACGGATAATAACTTAAATCTAATGTATTAACAACTTGTGACTGCCCTTGCGCAATATCTGTTAAAGGGTATAATTCTTCGCTAAAAATTCTTCGGGTGGTATTAAATGACAAATCCTCATTAGAAATCCCGGAGGGTCTTTGGGCATAAAAAATGGGGTCGATAGAGTACCAAGCTAATTTGGCTCTTTTAAAACCGTAGCTCAAATCATTAGAATTAGCATTGAAATCATAGGTACTAAGCGCATTCCGGTCTGGTGTCGATGCCAAGGACCAAGCATATGGCGAACGCATATCAATAGTAGATTGTGAACCTTCGAAATCATCCACATAAATCGTGGATTCTCCTTCAAACTGATCCGCTTTTGGAGTATCGGGTCTCAAAAAAGCAACTTCTCCTCGCACTGAAAGGTTAGATGGAACATTAGTATCGATATTTGGTAATTTATTTACTAAACGAGTAAAGAATGGAACTTCGGTTGAAAAATTTGAATTGAATCCAAAAATAGTATTGTTTACTGATTCCTGACCAAAACTAGATTTTTGCGTAAATGGTCGTTCCGTCATCTTAAGGAATGTTCCCCCGACTACAAAATTATCAGAAATTTTATGCTCTACATTGACTCCCATAAATCTTCTGGTTTGTAAACCAAAAACAGAATTATTTTCTAAGGATACTTCTATTGGTGTATTAGATGCTTGTAGCGCCGGATCTAAAATCTGAACTCTTCCTAATTGATAGTTCACACTATAGTCAATTCCTTCTACTAAAATTCTTCCTGCAGCGGTAACCACAACAGAACCTGGTGGCACATTCAAAGCACCAATTGGTATGCCGTCTCCACCGGATGATTTATATCTTCCTCTTAATAAAAATTTATTTTTATCACTGTCTTGTAATGCTCCAGATTGGGTGTTGCGGTACATGCTACGAAACACATATTTTTTCTGATTTTCATTGTAAGAACTCGTGTTGTTGTAATTTTCTCCTGAACCAGTATTCGATAATTTAGAAAATAATAGTTCTCCAAAAGGTTCTTTGGTAGTGAAAATAATTCGACCGTATTGCGCATCCATCGTCAAACTTGGCAGAAAATCAAAAAAACCATCCCCTCCAGTTTGCGGATCGTTGTTGTAGTTTAATTTATCTAAATTGAATACTTTGAGTAAAGGTGTTTCAGCGACTTTATTTTCTGGATTTGGATTGGAAGGAAAAGGACTCCCAGTCACTTCCGTAATATAATTTAAAGGTGAAGGATCTGTGTAAAGTATGTTAAATCTAAAATCTTCTTGTTTCACTTGATAGGCACCAGGAATTTGATAAATATTCTTCATCATCAAGTTCCAAACCGGATTTTTTACATTGGTCAAATTGCTTTTCAGCATTTTCAAAATCAAACTCTGAGATATAATAGCTTGCGTTGCAGGCGTATTCCCGGTAACCACGGTTGCATCTACACCATCATTACCAAACTCTCCTACTTGATACACTTGATCGCCAATGGTGTATTGATAAGCCACAGCTAAAACCTCATCATTAGCCAAGCGTTGTTGCAAAGAAATATATCCTAATTGAGGACTAAAAGTGTACTCGTTTGGATTCAGTTTTCGCGCGTTTTCAAGTTTAGAATAATCTTGTCCTTCGCTTACCGTGACATTAAAACCCGAATTTGCAGTAACAATTTCACGGATATTAGGATTCAATAAACCGCCACCGGCCTGAATTAACTCAGGGTTATAAGCATTGTTTTTATTGTCGCTCGGAGTATCCAGCCCTGCCGTAAAAAATGGAGGACTTGCTGGAATAGGATCCAAAACAACCACTTCATTATCTGCTAAACCAGTTAATTGGGCTTCTCCCAAATCTTGTAAAGCAATGATATTTCGGAGATTATTATTCGTCGCTACTACCCTATTTTGTTTGTTGGTTACCCAAATTTCCAATCGGGTGATTTGGACTCTACTGTCAATAAATGGATAATTAACAAGAGACTTATCATATCTGTCTCTAAAATACTGGGATAAGAAAAAGTGTCGGTCACTATCATAATCCAAAGCAAACATATCAAAGTCTTGAATCGTACCGCCACCTTGAGCTACTAAACTTTTAGTTTGTGATTTTTGCTCTGAAAAAACACCCGTAATTGTTGTTTTTCCAAATTGCAATTGTGTTTTTACACCAAATAAACTTTGAGCACCTCGAATTAAAGAGCTGTTCAAAGGCATGGATACATTTCCTACTTCAATTTTTTGAATGATATCATCTTCAGTTGGCGCATATTCCAACTTCATTAAGTTTTGAAAGGCAAATGTGGATTGCGTATCATAATTTGCGTTAACACTCAATCGGGTTCCTACTTTACCCATCAAACTCATGCTAATCCTTTGGTCAAAATCAAATGAAAGATTTGATCTATTTCTTGGTGAAAAAGAAGGATTGTCTTGTTTGGTATACCGCAATCCCAAATCCATTTCTACAGATCCAGTGGGTTTTACATCGATAGTATTACTCCCAAAAATGGATTCAAAAAGTCCAGATTTTACATAATATCTCGGCAGTAAATCTTTTTTGGCATTTTCGCTGCCTTCTTTTTTTCCTTCAATTGCATCCAGCTTTTTTTTGAAATAATCCCGCATAGATTCTTTCAAAACCAGCTTTTCATATTCTTTAGGCGTCAATATAATGGGGTAATTAACAGAAAATCCATCCAATGTACTTGTATAGATGTATCGATCTGAAATGGGATCATACGTGTAGGAGGAGAGAATACTCTTTGGATTTTTTAGCTGTACTTTTCCAACAGAAAATCCAGTTTTAACAGTATCCTGAGTAGCTGGTTTTACTTGGGCTTGCACAACAAAGCCAGACAAAAAAACAAGCAGAAAAATGTAAATTTTACGCATACAAACGTGTTACTTGAATACCTTTATAAATTTTTTAGCGCTTTCTTGATTATCGACTCTACAGAAGCATCTGGTTCCTCTTTAACAATCTTTTCTACGACTCGTTCTGAAGCTTTTCTTAAAAAACCTAAAACCTCCAACGCAGATAACGCCTCATCACGATTTGTATTGCTTTGAGACATAGAAACTTCGTCTAAATCAAACAATTTCAACACTTTTTCTTTTAAATCTAGTATTACTCTTTGCGCGGTTTTGCTACCAATTCCTTTTATAGACTGAATGGTAACTACATCAGCAGAGGCTATGGCATTGGTAATTTGTTTTGGATCTAATGATGAAAGCATAGTTCGAGCGATATTGGCTCCTATTCCAGAAACCGATAATAAAAGTCTAAAAATTTCTCGCTCTGACTTTTCCATAAATCCAAAAAGTGTATGCGCATCCTCTTTTATTTGAAGATGCGTATATACTTTTATAAAATCTGTGTTGGGAAGCAAAGAATACGTGTGTAAAGAAATATTTACATGATAACCAACACCACCACAATCTATAATAATTTGAGTTGGCGATTTCTCCACTAATTTTCCTTGTAAATGTGCTATCATTAATTTTTATATATATCCTCCAAATATAATAAAATTACGACATGATTATGTCCATTTATTAGATTTAACACACTTGTAATTTACTACGTTTAATACTAAATTAAATTTGCTTTTTTCTTTCCTTTCTCCTGGGCATCAATAACGGCAATAGCAGCCATATTGACCATTTCCTCAACACTTGCACCTAATTGAAAAATGTGAACTGGTTTTCCCATTCCCAACATTATAGGTCCTATGGAGTCTACTTTATTCAATTCTTTCAACAATTTATAGGTGATATTTGCAGATTCCAAATTAGGAAAAATTAAGGTATTTACTTTTTTTCCTGCTAACTTCGAAAAAGGAAATTTTTCTTTTAACATTTCAGGATTCAGAGCAAAATCAGCCTGAATTTCTCCGTCAATAACCATATCGGGGTGGTTTTTATGCAAATAAGCTACTGCCTCTCTCACTTTGGCAGCACTTTCATTAGTAGATGATCCAAAATTAGAAAATGATATCATTGCAATTACTGGATCTACACCAAACATTTTAGCCGTTTTTGCAGTCATGATTGCAATTTTAGCCAAATCATCTGCAGATGGATTAATGTTTATGGCGGTATCCGATAAAAACATTGGCCCACGAGCCGTCATCATCATATTTGTAGTGGCAACAATCGAGGCTCCATGCGCTTTATCAATGAGCTGCAACATAGGTTTCACAACTGATGGATAACTTCTAGAATGTCCGGTCACTAGCGCATCGGCCTCTCCTTCATTGACCATCATTGCTGCAAAATAGTTTCTTTCGCGCATTAGTTTTTGAGCATCCAAAAAGGAAATTCCACGCCTTTGTCTGGAAGACCAATAGGTATTGGCAAATTTATTTCTGCGGGCTTCCTCTTCTTTAATTTTAGGATCTATAATTGGGACATCGGCATCAAAACCAATTTCCTCTTTTAATTCTAAAATAATTTCTTTATTCCCCAATAAAATAGGAAAACCGATACCCTCTTCCCATACAATTTGGGCAGCTTTTAAAACATCCAAATGATCTGCTTCCGCAAAAACAATTCGTTTGGGATCGATTTTGGCTCTGTTGGTAATTAAACGAACCATTTTGTTATCATTCCCGAGACGATCCATCAATTCCTCTTCGTATTTTTTCCAATCTGTAATAGGATTTAATGCTACACCAGAATCCATCGCAGCTTTTGCAACAGCTGGAGCAACAATGGTAATTAATCTTGGATCAAATGGTTTTGGAATAATATAGTCTCTACCAAAATTTAATTTGGTAGCACCATAAGCAATATTTACTTGTTCTGGAACAGATTCTTTAGTCAATAATGCAAGTGCTTTAACAGCAGCCATTTTCATAGCCTCATTTATTTTCGTAGCACGAACATCTAATGCTCCTCTAAAAATATATGGAAAACCAAGCACGTTATTGACCTGATTAGGAAAATCAGATCTTCCTGTTGCCATAATTACATCTTTACGAGTAGCGATTGCTAGATTATAATCAATTTCTGGATCTGGATTTGCCATTGCAAAAACGATAGGATTGTCTGACATCCCAAGTAGCATTTGCGCCGACATAATATCGCCCGTTGACAACCCTAAAAACACATCTGCGCCCACAAGTGCTTCTTCCAGATTCATAGAAGGAATATCTTTAGCGTATTTTAATTGTAGTTCGGATAGTTTTGGATTGTCTTTAGTCAACAATCCTTTGCTATTGAACATGAAAATATTTTCAACTTTTACACCCAATAAAACGTATAAATCAGCACAAGCCAAAGCAGCAGAACCCGCTCCAGAAACTACTAATTTTACATCTTCTGCCTTTTTATCTGCTAATTCTAAAGCGTTTAATAATGCTGCTGAAGAAATGATGGCTGTACCATGCTGGTCATCATGCATTACAGGAATGTTTAACTCTTCAACCAGACGTCTTTCTATTTCAAACGATTCTGGCGCTTTGATATCCTCTAGGTTTATCCCACCAAAAGTTGGCGAAATATTTTTAACCGTCTGTATGAATTCTTCAATATCCTTTGTACCAATTTCGATATCAAACACATCAATATCAGCAAAAATTTTAAACAACAATCCCTTTCCTTCCATTACAGGTTTTGATGCTTCTGGGCCAATATCGCCCAAGCCTAAAACGGCAGTTCCATTAGTAATTACAGCTACTAAATTGCCTTTCGCAGTATATTTGTAAACATTGTTGATGTCTTTCGCTATTTCTAAACAAGGCTCAGCAACCCCGGGAGAATACGCTAAAGATAAATCTCTTTGTGTTGCATATTTCTTAGTGGGAACTACTTGAATTTTTCCAGGAGTTGGCTTTGCGTGGTATAATAATGCTTCTCTTCTTTTACTGTTTTTGTCCATTTTTTTAGATTTTATTCTAGCTCACAAAGATAGAAGACTTGGTTTAAAAAGTCAGCTTTTAAACTATTCTTTTCAAAAAAATAGATTAATGACAGCTCATAGTAACAAAAATAGCCACATATAATTGTGGCTATTTTTACTTTTAATCTAATTGGACCTATTGTGTAATATAAGAGTTTAAGTGTTGGATCGTATCTTTTTGCATCTCGATAATTGCTTTTACCACATCGCTAATAGAAATAATTCCTATCACAATTTCGTTTTCTAAAACAGGCAAGTGTCGTACTCTTTTTGTACTCATTAATTCCATACAGTACTCTAGATTATCCGATGGACTTACCGTCACTACATCAGTTTCCATGATTTCATGAACAAAAGCTTTCTTTGAAGATTTAGCTTTCAAAACAATTTTTCGAGCATAATCCCTTTCAGACAAAACGCCTTTAAGAACAGTATCCTCGATGATTAAAATTGCCCCAATGTTTTTTTCGCTCATCACTGTCAAAGCTTCATAAACAGTGTTAGTAGAAAGTATAGAGAAAACTTCCTTTCCTTTGTTGCTTAAAATTTGATTTACCGTCATAATTGGTTCATTTAATGAATTATAAAGTTAAAGAAAATATAGATTCAAAAAACAATATTTAAACTCTAAAAAACATCATTTCAATAAATTAACGTTTTTACTATAACTTTAAATTCATTTTTTGGAAACTTGCACTATATAAATAGGAACAATTGCTCTACCAAAACTTTCTATTATCATGTAATCATAATGAGTTGCTCAATACTACAAAAAATGGAAGTATACGGATTGTTTTGTCACTCTCTTTTACTTAATAAAATCGACATTCCTTCTAATGCCTTCAAACTTGGCTCTTTTCAAAGGAGAATCTTTAAATACAGTTTTAAAAGTTTCCTCTGTCAATTCTATCCAATCCTTTTTGGACATCGAGAGTAGTTCTGGATTTGGGCTAAATAAGGGTTGGTTATGTGGTTTCGAAAACTTATTCCAGGGGCAAACATCCTGACAAACATCACAACCAAAGGCCCAATCATCAAATTTACCTTTCATTTCTTGAGGGATATTCTCCTTCAATTCAATTGTAAAATACGAAATACATTTACTTCCATCCACCACATAAGGCGCAACGATTGCCTGTGTTGGACAAGCGTCGATACAAGCTGTACAAGTGCCACAGTGGTCTGTAGTAGGATTGTCATAATCTAAATCTAAGTCGATAATAAGTTCTGCGATAAAATAAAAAGAACCCACTTTTTGCGTCAATAAGTTACTATTTTTCCCAATCCAGCCTAAGCCACTCTTTGCAGCCCACGCTTTATCGAGTACTGGAGCCGAATCCACAAAAGCACGTCCTGAAACTTCTCCAATGTTGGACTGAATAGAAAACAAAAATTCTTTCAACTTTTCCTTAATTACAAAATGGTAATCTGCACCATAAGCATATTTTGATATTTTAAAAGTATCCGAATTTTGAAGTTGTTCTGGGTAATAATTAAGCAGAAGCGAGACGACACTTTTGGCTCCATCAACAAGTAACGTTGGATTTAAACGTTTGTCAAAATGATTTTCCATGTAGGTCATTTGACCATTACTATTATTTTTTAACCAATTTTCTAATCGAGGTGCTTCTTTATCTAAAAAACCTGCTTGAGATATGCCACAAGACATGAAACCAAGCCGTTTCGCTTCGGATTTGATAAATTGCGTGTATGTTGATTTATGGTTTATGATAATCAGAATAGTAGTTAATAAACGAAAGTCCATAGCCCCGATAGCAGTGAAAATCCTTTCCTCTCGTTTCTTTAACGAGCGGAAAGATTACAACGAATAGCGGGAAATAGCTCTTGAAAATATTAAAACAAGCCTCCTTGAATGTTTGTATTTAGTTTTCCTAAATGTTTATAGGCTTTATCTGTAACTTCACGACCACGCGGCGTTCGCATAATGAAACCCTCTTGTATTAAAAACGGCTCGTACACTTCCTCAATTGTTTCGCTACTCTCTGATACGGCTGTCGCCAAAGTAGTCAATCCTACTGGACCGCCCTTGAATTTTTCAATAATAGTGGTAAGTATCTTATTGTCCATTTCATCTAATCCATGCGCATCCACATTAAGCGCTTTTAAGGCATAGCGAGCAATTTCAATATCAATTGTACCATTCCCCTTTATCTGAGCAAAATCACGTACACGGCGCAATAACGCATTGGCTATTCGTGGCGTTCCTCTACTTCTACCTGCAATTTCTATAGCAGCTTCTATAGAAATTGGCATTTTGAAAATAGCGGCGCTTCGCTCTACAATAGTTGTCAAAAGTTCTGTTGTGTAGTATTGCAAACGAGAGGATATTCCAAAACGTGCTCTCATAGGAGCTGTTAATAAACCCGATCGTGTGGTAGCACCAATTAAAGTAAAGGGGTTTAAATTGATTTGAACCGTTCTTGCATTTGGTCCAGATTCTATCATGATATCAATTTTGAAATCCTCCATAGCAGAATATAAATATTCCTCTACAATAGGGCTCAAACGATGAATCTCGTCTATGAATAATACATCACGTTCTTCAAGATTTGTTAACAAACCAGCTAAATCGCCTGGCTTATCTAAAACGGGACCAGATGTAATTTTAATTCCAACTTGCAATTCATTTGCTAAAATATTTGCCAAAGTAGTTTTACCCAAACCAGGCGGACCATGAAAAAGTGTATGGTCAAGTGCCTCGTTTCTTTGATTTGCAGCTTGCACAAAAACTTTCAAGTTCTCTAATATTTGGTCTTGACCTGCAAAATCATCAAAAGAAAGCGGTCTTAATTTCTTTTCAAGATCTAATTCTTCAGAGTCATATGCGTTGGATGTAGGATCTAAATTTTCATTCATAAAACAAAGATAACAAAGCTAGATTAAAATAAAATTTAAAATATTAATTGCTTTAAATTAAACCAAAGAATGTATTTGATAACTAATTTGATCAATTAAACGTATAAAAAAAACCTCTATTTTCATAGAGGCTTTTGTGTATATTTTAGTGATGTAGAACTTCTTCACCTTCTTTCATTGGAACATTTTGAGGTACAAAATCAACATCGTGAGATGGATTACTGTAGTCATAAGGCCAACGGTGAACTTCTGGAATCTCTCCTGGCCAGTTACCGTGTATGTGCTCAACAGGTGCAGTCCATTCTAAAGTATTTGATTTCCATGGATTCATTACAGACTTCTTACCATAAAAAATACTACTGAAGAAGTTATACAAGAAGACCAATTGGAAAGCTCCACCAATTAATGCAAAAGTTGTAATTAAAACATTTACGTTTTGCAAATCATCAAATAATGGAAAGTTAGTATTGGTGTAATAACGTCTTGGCAAACCAGCTAATCCTATAAAGTGCATTGGGAAGAAAACGCCGTAAGCACAAATTGCAGTTACCCAAAAGTGAACATATCCAAGGTTTTTATTTAACATTCTACCGAACATTCTAGGAAACCAGTGGTAAATACCAGCAAACATTCCGTAAAGCGCCGATATACCCATTACCAAGTGAAAGTGTGCTACAACAAAATACGTATCGTGTACATTAATATCTAGCGTACTATCACCAAGAATAATTCCAGTTAAACCACCTGTTATAAAAGTAGAAACCAAACCAATAGAAAACAACATCGCAGGATTCAATTGCAAGTTCCCTTTCCACAATGTAGTTATATAATTAAAAGCTTTTACAGCAGAAGGAATAGCAATTAACAATGTAGTAAACGTAAATACTGAACCTAAAAATGGATTCATACCCGATATAAACATATGGTGACCCCAAACTATTGTAGATAAAAAAGCAATAGCTAAAATAGACATAATCATCGCTCTGTATCCAAAAATTGGCTTACGTGAATTCGTTGCAATAACCTCAGAAGTTATTCCTAAAGCAGGCAATAAAACAATATAAACCTCAGGATGACCTAAGAACCAAAATAAATGCTCAAACAATACAGGTGAACCTCCTTGGTAATGCAATACTTCACCTGCAATATAAATATCAGAAAGGAAGAATGAAGTACCAAAACTTCTGTCAAAAATTAATAACAAGGCTGCTGATAACAAAACTGGGAAAGAAACAATTCCGATAATCGCCGTAACAAAGAAAGCCCAAATTGTAAGTGGCAATCTTGTCATTGACATTCCTTTTGTTCTCAAATTAATTACTGTTACAACATAATTTAAAGATCCCATTAAAGAGGACGCAATAAAAATAGCCATAGAAACCAACCATAAAGTCATTCCCATACCAGAACCTGGAATAGCTTGTGGCAAAGCACTCAACGGAGGGTAAATAGTCCATCCTGATGAAGCCGGCCCGGCTTCAACAAAAAGGGAACCAATCATAATTACACTTGAGATGAAAAACAACCAATATGAAATCATGTTCATGAATCCCGAGGCCATATCTCGTGCACCAATTTGTAATGGTATCAATAAATTACTAAAAGTACCACTAAGGGCGGCCGTTAGCACAAAGAATACCATAATAGTACCGTGTATGGTGACTAATGCGAGGTAAATATCGTTGGCCATAACTCCATTCGGAGCAAATTTATCACCAAGTAAAATATTGAATATCTTAAATGATTGCTCTGGCCATGCCAATTGCATTCTAAATAGCATAGACATACCAACTCCGATAATCCCCATAAAAATACCTGTAATTAAGTATTGCTTGGCAATCATTTTATGATCTATACTAAAAATATATTTAGTAATAAAAGTGTCTTTATGGTGGTGTTCGTGTTCGTGATCCATTGCGTGATCGTGACCTTCTGCTGACATATATGTTTACTTTAAATTTTCTTATTAATTATTTCGTACCCATTGGGGCAACAACTTCAGTTTCTTTAGCTTTAGTGGTATCCACATCAATTGCTCCGTCTACAGGTGCAGCAGGTGCAGCAAGTGCCGCCTTAACTTCGCTAACTATAGTAGCTTTATCTTTTAACCATGCTTTGTAATCTTCAGGAGTATCTACAATAATTTTCATTTGCATATTATAGTGTGAAGCACCACAAATTTTATTACAAAGTAACAAGTAATCAAATGTGTAGGGATCTAACGCAGTTTCACCTTTAGCAACAAGATCGGCGCTTTTTTTAGTTCTAATAGCATTAATATTAGCAACTTTTTCTACCATAAAAGGCAATTCTCTATATTCATCTGTCGTGTAGATCGGTTCAAAAGCAAATTGTGTCACCATTCCTGGAACGCAATTCATTTGTGCTCTAAAATAAGGCATGTAAGCTGAATGTAGTACATCTTGAGAACGCATCTTGAAAAGGATTTTTTTGCCTTTTGGAATGTGTAATTCAGTAACTACAATATCATCTTGAGCATAAGGATCTGCTAAATCAACACCAACAGCATTAGCACCTTCAATAAATCTAACATTTGCTTTACCTAAAACATTGTCATTACCTGAATATCTTGCTTTCCAGTTAAATTGTTGTGCATATAATTCGATAACTATAGTATCTTCATCTTCATCAACAAACATAATATTAGTCCATGCAAAAAGTCCATAAAGAATCAAACCAGCCAAAACAACAGCAGGAATAACGCTCCAGATTGCTTCTAATTTATTATTGTCTGCAAAATAAAGCGCTTTCTGATCCTTCTTACCTCTATATTTGAAAGCAAAATAATGTAATAAAACCTGAGTAATAGCTTGTACAATAAAAATAAGAACCCAAGTAATGTTCATCAAATTATCAACTTCAGCTCCATGAGCAGAGGCTGGAGTATGCAGAACAAGTGGACCCCATTTAAACAATCCGTAAATTGAAAAAATATAAATGAAAGCTAAAAAACCAAACATCAAATAACCTTGTACGTTATTATCATCATCTGTAGCTATTTCTGAACTATCTGAAACGGAACCAACTTGCGTTAGATCGAATATTTTAGTCAATTGCCATAAAGCAACAGCTAATAAAACTAAAACTATAATTACCAACAAACTTGTCATCTGTTTTTTTCTTTAAATATTAATAATGAAAATGTTTACTTTCGTCAATGAAAGGATTTCTTTTTGGTAACAATGGATTTTTTGTAAGTGCTGTAAAAACAACGAAAATAAATAATCCAAGGAAGAAAAGAACAGAAGCAATTTCTGAAATTCCAATAAACCATCTGTCACCTACTGTTCCTGGCATAATCATATTAAAGAAATCAATGTAATGACCAGCTAAAATAACAACACCAGCCATAACCAAAATCCAAGTAATTCTCTTGAAATCTGTATTAATTAATATTAATAAAGGAAACAAAAAGTTCATTACAACAGCACCAAAAAATGGTAAATTGTATAATTCAATTCTAGTTATAAAATAAGTTACTTCCTCTGGTATGTTCGCATACCATATTAACATGTACTGTGAAAACCACAAATAAGTCCAGAAAACACTAAATCCAAACATAAATTTAGCTAAATCATGTATATGACTTGTATTGACATACTCTAAAAAACCTCTTGATTTTAAATATAAAGTAACCAATGCGATAGTTGTTATAGCGCTTACAAAGAAACTTGCAAAAACATACCAACCAAACAAAGTACTGAACCAATGTGGATCAATAGACATAATCCAATCCCAAGACATTATTGACTCAGAAACAATAAAGAAAACTAAAAACATTGCAGAAATATTAAAGTTCTTTTTATAATTCAAATTATCATTTGCGTCATCTTGTGCTAAACAATTCTTTTTAGAATAGTACTGATAGAGACTCCATCCTGTTAAAAAAATTACCGCTCTAATTATCCAAAAAGGAAAATTCAAATAACCTGCTTTATTAGCTATTAATTTATCTGTAGCTACTACCTCAGGATCCAACCATATAAAAAGGTGATTGAAATGCAGACCACACAAGATTAAAATAACAAAGAAAATAACAGAACCAACAGGTAAATAGGAGGTAATACCTTGCATAACTCTAAATAATACAGGTGACCATCCTGCTTGGGCTACTTGTTGAATTGCATAAAAAACTAATACACCTAAAGAAATAAGCATAAAAAATATACAAGCAACATACAAAGCAGACCAAGGTTTGTTTTGCAATTGGTGTAAAACATGATTTAAATGCTCTTTATGTTCTGCTGCCTCAGTAACATCATGTCCTTGCTTTTCAGTTGAAGATTCATTATGAATTGCTTCAACTGGCACAACCTCAGTACTGTTAACAGCATCAATCTTAACAGAATCTGATTTATGAGCACCTTCTTCTTTTACTTCGCTTACTTCAACGTGTTTAGCAGCAGGATCATGAGCTACAGTTTGTACTGTCTCATGTTTAGCTTCCCCATGCCCACCATGGCTTTCAGCAGCAAGTAGTTTTTCAACTTCTTGAATATCTTTTGGTGCAGTTAAAAAACCATATCCGATTCCTAAAAGACCTACAGCCATTAAGATGAAAGAAAAAGTTTTTAATTTACTTGAAAATGTATACATATCTATTACGATCAGTTTGTTCTACAATTATAATTTTGCTCTCAGTTTCATAACATACGAAGCTACTAACCAACGCTCATGCTGATCAATTTGATTTGAGTAAGCACCCATGGAGTTTAAACCATAAGTCATTACGTGGTAAATACTTCCTTCGTTTATGTCTCTGTCTTTATAATTAGGAATACCTAATAATTTACCTTGAGTAACTAACTTACCTTTACCATTACCTTCATTACCATGACAAATGGCACAATAAATCTCAAATAATTCTTTAGCTTTAGCTTCATCTTTAACAGAAACTGTATCTAATGGTGACTTAGAATTTAATTTAGCTAAATCATATCCTTCAGTAGAGTTATCATAACCATAGGGTACAAATCCTCTCTTTAAAGTTCCTTCTGCAGGTAATTGACCTTCTTTACCATTTTTAAATGCGCTAGACTCAGAATATGTATCATACCCAATGTGCTCATACATATTTGGAAAATACTGATAGTTTGGTGCTGCATTATTATGGCAAGATGAAACTAAAATAGTTATGCCAAATAAAACTGTTATTTTATATACGCTTTTCATATCTATAATTAATGCTTTTCTATTACTTTAACTTCTACAGCACCGGTGCTTTGGAAAAAAGAAACTAATTCTTCTTCATTGTCATTTACAGCAACTTCCATTAAAAAATGGTCATCTGTAGTTCTTACATCTGGATTTTCTGCTACTTTAAAAGGCCACAATTTACTTCTCATGTAAAAAGTAATAACCATTAAGTGAGCCGCAAAAAATACTGTAAGTTCAAACATAATTGGAACGAAAGCTGGCATATTCTCAATATAACTGAAACTAGGTTTTCCGCCAATATCTTGTGGCCAATCTTGAATCATAATATAATTCATCATTGCTGTAGCAACAGAGATTCCAACACAACCATAAAGAAAAGCACAAATGGCTAATCTTGTTGGTGCAATTCCCATAGCTTTATCCAAACCGTGAACCGGAAATGGAGTAAAGACTTCTTCGATATGATGATGAGCTGCTCTGGTTTTTTTAACCGCATCCATCAATATATCATCGTCATTATAAATGGCGTATATTACTTTATTACTCATGGTGTGAATCTTTATTTGCTTCTCTTTCTCTTTTGTAATTATCTCCTGTTCCTTTCAAAATTGTTTTTACCTCTGCTTGTGCAATTACAGGAAATGTTCTAGAATACAACAAAAACAACACGAAAAAGAAACCAATTGTTCCAATAAAAATACCTATATCAACAAATGTTGGTGAAAACATCGTCCAAGAAGATGGAAGATAATCCCTATGTAACGAAGTTACAATAATAACAAACCGCTCAAACCACATTCCAATATTAACCACTATCGAAATAATGAATGAAAACATGATACTTGTTCTTAGTTTTTTAAACCACATGAACTGTGGTGAAAACACATTACAAGTCATCATTGACCAATATGCCCACCAATACGGTCCTGTTGCTCTGTTAAGGAACGCATATTGTTCGTATTCAACACCTGAATACCAAGCCACAAATAATTCTGTAATGTAAGCAACACCTACAATAGAACCGGTGATCATGATTACAATATTCATCAACTCTATGTGCTGAACAGTGATGTACGCTTCTAGGTTAGATACTTTTCTCATGATGATCAGCAAGGTATTAACCATTGCAAATCCTGAGAAAACAGCTCCAGCTACGAAGTAGGGTGGAAATATAGTTGTATGCCAACCAGGAATTACAGATGTAGCAAAATCCATCGATACAATAGTATGTACAGAAAGTACTAAAGGAGTAGCTAATCCAGCAAGAACTAATGAAACTTCCTCAAAACGTTGCCAATCTTTTGCTCTACCGCTCCATCCAAAACTCAAGATGGAATAAACTCTCTTATTAAAAGGAGTAATAGCTCGGTCGCGCAACATCGCAAAATCAGGTAATAAACCAGTCCACCAGAAAACTAATGACACGGAAAGATACGTAGAGATTGCAAATACGTCCCAAAGTAATGGCGAATTAAAGTTTACCCAAAGTGAGCCAAATTGGTTCGGAATTGGTAATACCCAATATGCTAACCACGGACGACCCATGTGAATAATTGGAAATAAACCTGCTTGAATAACAGAGAAAATTGTCATTGCTTCTGCTGAACGGTTTATGGCCATTCTCCAACGCTGACGGAAAAGTAAAAGTACTGCGGAAATTAGAGTTCCTGCATGACCAATACCAACCCACCAAACAAAGTTCGTGATATCCCAAGCCCATCCAACAGTTTTATTTAAACCCCAAGTTCCAATACCTGTTGATACAGTGTAAATGATACAGCTAAGTCCCCAAAGGAAGGCTATTAATGCGATTGAAAATACAATCCACCAATGTTTGTTTGCTTTACCTTCAACAGGCGCAGCTACATCTACAGTTACATCGTGATACGATTTATCACCTATAACTAAGGGTTTTCTAATGGTTGCTTCGTAGTGAGACGACATAATCCTTTATATTGATTCTTAATTAATTATTTTTGTACTAGGTATTTCTAACTTTAACGTGATAAATCACATTTGGTTTTGTTCCAACATGCTCCAATAAATGATACATTCTTTCGTCAGCAGCTAACTTAGTGATTTCTGCTTCCTTATCATTTACATCTCCAAATTTCATTGCTCCTGTAGAACAAGCATTTGAACAAGCCGTTTGGAATTCCCCATCAACGATTGGCCTTCCTTCGTTTTTAGCTTTCAAAATAGTCGCTTGTGTCATTTGAATACACATTGAACATTTCTCCATAACTCCACGAGAACGTACATTCACATCTGGATTCAATACCATACGACCTAGATCATCATTCATGTGATAATCAAATTCGCTGTTTTTGTTGTACAAGAACCAGTTGAAACGACGTACTTTATACGGACAGTTGTTTGCACAATAACGTGTACCAACACATCTGTTGTACGCCATATGGTTTTGACCTTGACGAGAGTGTGATGTTGCGGCAACAGGACAAACTGTTTCACAAGGTGCATGATTACAGTGCTGACACATTACAGGTTGGAAAGAAACTTGTGGATTATCTCCTGCTTTTTCCATTTCATTAAATGTAGACAATGAACTTGATAAACCAGCAATATTTTCTTTTCTTTCGTTATCTCCTTCAAAAGTACTTTCAGAAGAATAATACCTGTCAATACGCAACCAGTGCATATCACGACTTCTTCTAATTTCTTCTTTACCAACAACAGGAACGTTATTTTCAGCATGACATGCGATTACACAAGCACCGCAACCAGTACACGCATTCAAATCTATTGAAAGATTAAAATGGTGACCTGTTGAACGATCAAATGAATCCCATAAATCTACTTTTGTTGCTTCAACTTCTTTATGATCCAATGAAACCATTGGTTGTTCATTCCAAACATGAGCATCTTTGGTATTAAAAATTTCTAAAGAGGTTTCTTTGATAATATCACCTCTTCCCATTAACGTTTTCTGTCCTTGAACACATGCAAACTCATGTTCCCCATCGGCTTTCGCCAAAGTAACTGATTGCACATTATCAAATCCTTTGTATAAAGAATAGGCGTTTAAACCTACCATCATTTCTTCTTTCAAGGCTGCTTTACGACCATATCCTAAAGCCAAACCAATAGTACCAACCGCTTGACCTGGTTGAACAATAACTGGAACATTTTCCAATTTAGAACCATCTGAAGTTGTAATAGTTGCATAACTTCCGTTTAATCCACCATTAGCAACAATTTCATTAGAAAGTTCGTGTTTTTTTGCATCTGCATTAGATACTGTAACATAATTATCCCAAGAAACTCTTGTAATAGGATCCGGAAACTCTTGTAACCAAGGGTTATTTGCCTGCTGACCGTCACCCATACCTGTCTTGGTATACAAAACAAGCTCCAGTCCTGATACTGCTTTTGCTCTTACCAAAGCATTTGCAGCAGCATTGTAATCAACAGAACTCGCTGAAGCAGCAGAAGCTACGCCAACATAAATACCGTCATGTAATACTTGATTCCAAGTTGAACCAGTAATCAGGGTACCAGCGTTAGCTTTGATATAATCATAAAACGTACCTGTTAACCCAGTCAAAGATAACAAGACATCTTGAAATTGTTTAGTATTAAAAAGAGGACGAATCGTTGGTTGTGTAATTCCGTAAGTTCCTTTTGTAATGCTCACGTCATTCCACGATTCTAAATAATGAGGAACAGCAGCAGCTATAGTACTAACTAAAGCAGTTTCATCTTCTTTTAGCGAAAACGACACTGAAGTTTTAACTTTTTTAAGACCTTCAACAAATGTTGAACTGTCTGCCAAAGTGTATACAGGATTCACACCACTCATAATTAAAGTATGTACACTTCCCGCCTTCATATCCTTGATAAGCTGAGTCACTTTTGCATCTGACCCTTTTCTGATTTGTCTAACACCAGAAGTACTGAACGCTTCACTTGCCAACACTTGGTTAATAGCCAAAACAAGCAACTGAGCATTTTTATCTTGAATACCTGAAACCAAAACACCTTTGGATCCAGCAGCTTTTAATTGCATTGCAGCTTTCGTAACTTCTGCTTTGAACTGATTGTCTAAAGTAACTGCAATTGCAGAACCTGTTACAATATTATATATGTGAACTAATGCTTGTTTTTGATTTGCAGTAGACATTGGTAAACGCTTATCAGCAGCTGCACCAGACAAAGTCATGTTTGCTTCTAATTGAAAATGACGAGACATCTTCCCTGCTTTAGGAATTCTTCCTTTAGCATAACCAGCATCAAAACCTCCACCTTGCCAATCGCCAAGGAAATCTGCACCAACTGAAACTATAAGTGATGCTTTCGAAAAATCGTAATCAACTAAAGCTCTTTCACCATAAACCGTTTCAAAAGCATCTAAAGCTTCTGATTCAGATACAGCATCATACACAACATGTTTAGCATTTGGATTTTTACCAATAAACTCAGCAATCAACTTTTCAGTTGACGGACTCGCTAACGTATTTGTCAAAAGAACAACTTGACCACCTTTTGCAACAGCATCAGAAAGACTAGTTTTAATTTTGGCATCTACAGCAGACCAAGTTGAATTTTTTCCTTCAATCTTTGGTTCTTTCAAACGCATGTTGTCATACAATGAAAGTATCGAAGCATGAATTCTTGCATTTGCACTAAACTTAGCTCCAGCAATTGTATTATTATCAATTTTAATAGGACGCCCTTCACGCGTTTTAACCAAAAGGTTAGCAAAATCAAAACCATCAAAAACCGAAGTCGCATAATAATCTGCTACTCCAGGAATGATTTGTTCTGGCTGAAGAACATAAGGAATTGACTTGTTCACAGGACCTTCGCATGCTGCAAGGGTAGCTGCAGCAGTACTAAAACCAACGTACTTTAAAAAGTCACGACGTGATGTTGATGAGGACGATAAAGCATCACCATTTCCTAAAAATTCATCAGTAGGAATTTCTTCAACAAATTCGTTATTTCTAAGCGCCTCAACAATAGAACTATTTTTTTCTAGTTCTTCAACACTTTTCCAGTATTTTTTGTTTGATGACATATATAAATATTAAAATCTTAATAATTTGATTAATAGTGGCATTTACCACATTCTAAACCTCCCATTTGTGCTGCAGTCAACTTGTCTACACCGTACTTTTTAGAAAGTTCATCATGAATTTTTGTGTAGTATTCATTCCCTTCCATTTTAACTTCAGTTTTTCTGTGACAGTCTATACACCAACCCATTGTTAAAGGAGCGAATTGTTTTTGAATTTCATATTCTTGAACCGGCCCGTGACATGTTTGACATTCGACACCAGCCACATTTACGTGCTGAGAGTGATTGAAATACACAAATGAAGGCAAGTTATGAATACGAACCCATTTCACAGGCTCTGTTTTACCAGTATATTTTTGATTGGTAGCATCCCATCCAACAGCCTTATATAACTTTTGGATTTCTGCATCATAAAAAGCTTTAGAATATTCTGGAGTCGCCGTAGTATCACTAACCTCAGCAATACTTTTGTGACAGTTCATACAAACGTTCAATGAAGGAATACCAGAATGCTTGCTTACTCTTGAAGAAGAGTGACAATATTTACAGCTAATCCCATTGCTTCCCGCGTGAATTCTATGTGAATAGTGAATTGGCTGAATTGGAGCGTAATCTTGGTCAACACCCACTTGCATTAAAAATCCATAAACAAAGTACGCACTTGCCAAAAGCAAAAATATTGCACTTACTAAAATTAAGAATTGATTTTTAGCAAAGGCTTTCCATAGTGATGGCGTTGGTGTTTTCGGAGCAACTTCAATTCCATTTGCTTTTGCTACTTTCGACAAAACGTTATTCACTAAAAACAACATTACCACTAACACTAACATTACTAGAGCTAAAGCACCCAAAATAATATTATTTGAAGTACCATTATCAGCAGCAGGTCCAGGAAGAGCAGCGCCACCAACAACTGGAGCAGCAGCTTCAACTTTAGGCTCTGAAGTATAAGCAATGATGTTATCAATATCAGCATTTGACAACTGAGGAAAAGCAGACATTACTGCCTTGTTGTTTTCTTCGTAAACTTTTACCGCCTGAGGATCCCCAGACTTAATTAGTTCAGAGCTGTTCTTAATCCACTTGTAAAGCCATGCCATTTCATACTTAGCAGCAATTCCTCTTAACGCAGGACCTGTAGCTTTCGCATCTAATTTGTGACATGCAGCACAATTTGCATTAAACAATTCTTTACCCTTTACAGCATCTCCACCTGTTGCAGCAGCAGGAGCCGCCGTTGCTACAGTAGCCGCCGCGTCAGTTGCCACCGGAGCAGCCTCTTGACCTAATGAAGTTAAAGAGAAAATTAAAGAAAAGGCTGCGCCTAAAAATAATTTCCTTGTGATCGAATTATGGTTACCCACCTTTTTCATATAGTATAATGATTATCTACTAAAAATTGGCACAGTTTTTTCTATTTGCTTTGTAAAAACTGGTCCTTTATTTAAAAACTTCGACAAAAATACGACTTAAGAACTATTCTCAAAACCCTAAAATAGTCTTAATTTCAATTTATATCTATTCTAAATAACATTTATTACTTGCTTTCAACACTTAAATAGTACTTTTGCACAAAAACCATCACATTATGAGAATTTTAGCCCTTAGAAAAGCATTTTTCATCACTCTTACAATTTGTATTTCCTATTTAAACGCCAATGCCCAAGTGGGAAATACTACTATAAAGCAAGACTCGAAATTTGAACAGTTATTAAATGAAAAGAGAAAAATAAATGTATCAAACGCTGTAAATGACTATTACAAAATTCAAATATTCAGTGGTGATAGCGAAAAAGCAAAAAACACCTTGGCTGAATTCAGACAGGCGTTTTCGGGGATGGATGGAACCATCATTTTCAACACACCAAACTACAAAGTATGGGTAGGAAATTACAAATCACGCATTGAGGCGGAACGTAACCTTATCGATATTAAAAAAATATATCAAAACGTACATTTGATTCGACCAACAAGGTAATAGTACATTTTAATATGTTGTAAAAAACCGAGCAAATTGCTCGGTTTTTTAATTTATAGTCACTGCTATCCGAAAGTCTAAAATAAAAAGAGCCTTAGAATCCCGTATTTTTGA